>CAZPUW010000109.1:0-8228 GCA_964589795.1 uncultured bacterium | reverse complement strand
ATTGGCTTTGGTGAAGTGACTGGAAAACTTTTACCGGCGAAGAAAATCTGAGACATGCAATTCAAAGTAAAAGTTGTTCCCCAATCCTCCAGGCTCGAATTCGCCGGAATGCAGGGAGATGTCCTGCGGATTAAACTCACCAAAGGGGCGCATGACGGCGAAGCAAACGAACAACTGCTGGAATTTCTTGCAAAATCACTCCACATTTCTAAAACCGAATTCCACATCACTCGGGGTGAACACAATCGAGAAAAGACAATAGAATGCCTCTTATTGGAAGCTGACCAACTAAAGCAACTGTTCACTTCACCGTGAAACATTTTTTTCTTGCCATTCCGCTGACTATTTTCCATACAGGTGACCGGTACCTAAATTTCCTTTACCACAACATAATTACTTAAGTTAGAAATATGCCGACTGCTATTTGGGAATTGATACTCATCGCTATACTCATCGTCGCGAACGGTTGTCTCGTGATGATGGAAATCGCTATTGTCAAAGCCCGCCGTGCCCGGCTGGAAGTGCTGTTGCGAGCCGGTGCAAAATCGGCAAAGACCGCACTCGATCTCTCGAGCCATCCGAGTCGAATCCTCTCCACCCTGCAAATTGGTGTCACATTAATCGGTATTCTCACAGGTGCATTGGGCGGTGCCACACTATCTGACCGGCTCAGTGCATGGTATGCGACTTTCCCTATGTTTGCCGGATACGATGCCCCGTTAGCGCTCGCGACGGTAGTCGTAGGTATCACGTTTTTTTCACTTCTAATCGGCGAATTGATTCCCAAACAGATTGCTTTCCGGCATTCCGAACGGATTGCCGTTGCCTTCGCATCGACGATGCAGACCCTGTTCGTCGCGACGTATCCAATAGTAAAAATATTGAGTTTCTTGAGTGATTCTGCTCTTAAATTGACTGGGTTGAGCAAAGCCGGTACGTCCGATGTAACTGAAGAAGAAATAAAAATTATGGTGGAGCATGGAGCGAAAACAGGTGTATTTGAACACGAAGAGCGCGAAATGTTCGAAGGGGCGCTAGGCCTCGCTGATACCCGGATTGCGGCGTTAATGACGCCGCGTAATACCCTCGATTGGTTGAATTTGAACGATACCGAAGAGGCGTTACTCGACAAAATAGCGGAAAGCACCCACAAAAGATTTCCAGTGGCGCGTAGAGATTTAGATCATATAATCGGTATTGTTCACACGAAGGAAGTCTATTCAAAGAAACAGCGTGGTGAACCGCTCGATTTAACTCAGTTACTACATGAACCGCTTTATTTGCCCATGTCAGTTTCGGCATTGGAAGCGCTGCGGCAATTTAAATTCGCGAGAACACACATCGCGCTTGTTGTTAACGAACATGGCACATTACAGGGGATGCTCACGATAAACGATTTAGTCGAAGCGGTATTAGGTGATCTTCCATCCTCGCATATTCCCGATAAACTGGAAATTGTAAAACGTGCGGATGGTTCATGGTTGGTGGATGGACTGATTCCGATCGAGGAATTCAAGGAAAATTTCGGTATCGAAACGCTCCCCATGGAAAACGATGTTACGTTTCACACCTTAGGTGGGTTTATCGTCAGTTATTTGGGTAAGATACCCGCCGCGAGCGATTGGTTCGAGTGGAACGGGTGGAAATTTGAAGTTGTTGATATGGATAGAAGAAGGGTCGATAAAGTATTGGTTACCGAATTAGCTCCAACGGTATCCGCCACCGAGGCCGAATAACTGCGGCCAAAATTACATCATATACGATTCTTACGCCGCCTTAAATCGAGTAGGGCATCGAGAAAAAATTGTTTCGATGGTTGGAAGTTTTGTCGTAAAAACCGTACCGATTTCAGTAATTGTACTTCATCATCGGTGATATTGTATAGTATCCTTGCCTCGTTATCGTTAAGTAACTCTTGTAGTGCCGGATAAAGTCCATACCCCGGATCGGCGACTAATTCCGGGTCACTCATTTCGAAATGATCAAGCAACTCACTCGGTGTCTGGTTTAACGCTTTCGCTATCCGTACGATTAAATCGACAGTTGGTGAGCTTTGGCCACGTTCAAGATTCGATAAGTACGGACGGGTAACCGAAGCTCGCTCGGCAAGATCCTGCTGCGACAACCCTGATGCTTCCCGCATCTCACGGATACGTTCACCTAATCGTAATCGTTCGCTTTGTTTATCCATTTGACCCCCGTACCCAGATGCTACAAGTGTAATCTAAATTTATCAAATGCATATATAAGATACATCCTATCATGTTAAGTTGCAACCAGAATCTGCATAATGCAAGTTATTTTCTATTAAAGTTACATTTTTCAATGATAGATATAATAATTCAAATCGAAAGCAACGATGAAGCATTGTAAACTATATTCGGAATTGTATACTTTAGAAACGCAGAGTTAGTACCATCGACGAGATTCGGACTCGCAATCCCTTTCGGGCAAAGGTTTGTATGGTTTCAGAACTAACGTGAACCCAACAAACCCTCGTGTCTACCAATTGCACCACGATGGCGTTTCTTGTTCTTTTTAATTGACTGCTTCTGAGAGACCTTAGAGGTGGGAGTGTGCAGAATTTTTTCGAGTTCTTGCTCGAACTCGGTTTCGTCCATCGTGAGGTCTGTTAATTTTTTATGTTCAGGTTTCAGCTTCATCATCTTCACGCGGAGAAAGTAAGTTTAACTGTTGACAATACGGCTCGCAAATAACGAGATTATCTACAATAGTTTTTCCGTTTAATGGAAGTAGGTGACACTTTTTTAGATGTTTAGCAGTTCCATCGAATGTATGAAACTCATCAGCTTTGTAGATAATGGCTGCCGCCATCTGTAAGGCATCTTCGCTTGTTATTTTTCTATTCTTCAAACGTATTTGTGCTGCCTTTTTTGCAACAACATGGTCAATCGAAATCGGAATCGCATCTTCAGGATGATTATCAAAAAAAGAAACAAACCTTTCGTGCAAATCACTCATTACGTTATTGTCATATAAAACTTCGGTATAAGTAAGAACGGATGTCATGAGAAGGATTTTGTGTTGGTCAACCAATTGTACAATTTGCTCTATTCCTTCATTTACGCCCGCCGCTCGGGGTTCATTTTTTAACCACGAAAGGAAAATACACGAATCCCAACAAATCCTACGTTTATTAATAGGCATGTCGCCCTCGTCTAATAATTTCTTCGGATTTTAATTTTCCAGTTGTCTTTACAATACCCCTTAAACTCATTAGTGTAGATTCAGGGTTTTCATCAATAAACTCAATATTATCAACAATAACCTCAGACGGAAAATTATCTCCGGGTTTATATTTTAATTTACCGTGAACACGAACATTTTTTAATAAAGACTCTTTTGCTTCGTATTTTAACTTATCCGGAAAATAACATGTTACGCGAGATAAACCAACTATCGGATAAAGAAAGAAGGTGTTATTGTCATTATGAGAATTATATCCCTCTACTTTACCAACTATAGAACCATAAACAACTTCTTCCTTTCCTAATATATTTTTAATTTTTTGAACATAAGTCCTGTCAACCGAATATATATTTGTACCATCTAAAACCTCAAATCCTGTATTTCTTTCGTTATTGCTTTCTCCCATTTTCATATAAGCATCCCAAGCAGGCAAATCAAGCTCATCTTTAGAAATTGTCCCCTTGTTTATGGCTTTTACACTATTGTTAAATCTTTTTATTAACACATCACACAAGTCATTGTTAATAAATTTATTCGGTTGAAATATAGTTACTAAATACGCTAATAAAACAAAAGTCCAAGGAGAATCGTGAGTCGCCTCAGATAATTTAAAATGAACCACTGTTTTTTCTGTTTTAGTTATCAATCTCTCCGTATGAGCAAGCGCAGTTTTAAGTGCCTTCATTTTTTCAATAAAGTCATTAATATCTGGATCACCACCAATTCGGGGGTCACCAATCATTCTAATAACAATTTTTTTTGTTGCCATGACGCTAACCTCTCGCCATTTCCTTCTTTCTATGAGTCCCGGTACATTAACCTTTTACCACCAATTCTTCCGAGAGCAACTTCCATTCTCTCGCCGTCGCTTACGTCCCGTGTATTCCAACGGAAACCAAACTCGCTCGCATATCGGTGTAAATGTTCCCTGCTTACATGGTGATACGTTCCGTAGATTCCTCGCTTCAGAAGTGCAAAGAACGATTCTACCGTATTCGTATAAATATCTCCGCGGGAGTATTCACCTTTGGTGTGATTGACAGTGTGGTGACCGCCCGCAAACTCACTACCGATTCCACTGTAAGAGACATATTGATCGGTAATGATTCTACTCTTCGAATCTACATGAGCACGAATTGCTCCTTTGACAGTAAGTGCCGTCGTATTTCTTGTTACTTGGGTTTTCACTTTCCCGTCACGCGCCACTAAAGCCATTACTGGAGTTTTGTGCGTTGTTCTTTTGTAAACCCTCTTGTCACCTTTACGCGGCTTGCCACCTACATACGTTTCGTCAACCTCAACCGTTCCCGTTAGTTTGTCCATTGTTCCGTTTTCATCCATGACGTGACGTATTCGGTGAGTCATAAACCATGCAGACTTGTAGGTGATACCCAGCATTCTTTTCATCTGGAGGGAAGATACAGATTTTTTCGAGGCGCATATAAGAAAGAAAGCCGCAATCCATTTTCCAAGTGGGATGTGCGTCGCTTCCATAATTGTACCGACAGTAACGGTAAACTGTTGACGACAGTCACTGCAAAAGTAGACACCTTTACGAGCGTGCGTCTTTGTTCCTTCACGAGCTGTAAACTTATGGTTTTGGATTGTACCACAACGAGGACAAGTGGGTTCACCATGCCAACGCAAGCGCTCAAGGAACTCTCGCGCCTTGTCTTCTTCTCCGAACTTGATTAACAGCTCTGTAATGGTTAGGTTTTTCATGCTTGTATCCGTTTGGTTTACCTTACGAGTACAATATACAACACAAAAGTGCGTTTGTCAAGTACATAATTCCGACTATATTTTCCCAAAATATACACGAAAGTGTTTCAGTACATTGTGTTTCGTTGGAGCTATAAAGAAATTAGTGATGGAGAAAGAATGTAGGTAGCATACTCACAAATTGAGGGAAAGCGGCTGCACTACCGGGAGCCAAATATCTGGGAAGGCAATACATAAAGAGCTACCACGGTCTAACAAGAAATCGAGTGAAACAAAGATCGTATTGGCGAAAAGGTTTTCTAGGAAGCCCTCGCTCGTGTTATTCGCGATGGTCATAAAACTGTCACAGAAATAAAGGAAGCTCTGAAGATAAGACAAAGGCAAACCCCGCCTAATCAGCGGGGTTTCCTGTGTATGGTGGTAACCGAACACGCGGCCTTCCTAAAATTTTTAGGAATAATGCCTTAGGTATATAATACGGCGTACTTGCGTTGCAAGCCGGTTTTCCGTACTTTTAGTCATCTGCCCTCCCTTCTGCATATTGGGTTGGTTGATTTTGAGCGGTTCGACGGTCGCACGTCGAACCGTTTTCTATTTACTAAACTCTATCCAGCTTTTTCGGGATGAATTGATAGGCTACCGCTCCTCTTGCGCCTTCTTTTTTTGAATGCACTACCCCGCTTTTATGTAACGAACGCATCAACTTGTAGACTTTTTGTGAGCGGTATGCCGGTTGAACATCCCAGTTTATGCTTCCATTTGCGACAAGATTCTCAATTTTTTCCAGGACTAATTTAGCCGGAAGGAATCTTGGCGAAGCTTCTTGAAGTATATCAATAATAGTCTGTCGTACTAAACTGATGCTTGATTCCTCGTTTGTACTGGGTGCAATAGAAAAAATGGTTTCTTGTTTTTTTTCTGTTTCGGCATGAGAATTATAGAATCCAATGACATCTTCAAAACTTCTGACGAGCGCCAACGCCTTTGCCGCTGCCGCCTGTTTCTCCTCCGCATCTTTTTTAAGTTCGGAAAGAGTAGTTTGCATTTGTTCTATCTCTGTCATATTAGTCCTTATCCCCAGATGAGCTCATAATCCCCAGATGAGCTTTCAAGGGAATAAGATAGTATATCGGGAAGGGGTTGTCAAGAGTTGGAGGATTTAGTGGGATTATGTCGGGATGAGTTAAATAAATAAAAAGGAACAAATTTTTGTTTTTATACCTAAATTTATTCGTAACCTTTAGTTTTTATTGCGTTTGTCAAGCTCATAATTCCTTTGTTGCTTCATTCCAGTTAGAATTCATCATTGTATAACGATGAAATCATTCGTACGATATTTAACTAACTATTGATTCGTTTTTCATTACGGAGTGCTGATGTTGTCCAAACTTGGTTCGTGTTTGCTTGTGTTGCTATTCCTCAGTTTGGCGCAACTTGCCCAATCGATTCCACTTTATTCTCCCGACCGGGTTTCTTTCCAGTTCGAACCAAAATTCTACTCAACTCTCCATAAATCAAACGATGGTTCGATTGGCTTTCCTACCGGCAATAAAGAATTGGACGGATTCATGTCTGCGTATGACGTTGAAAAACTCGTCCCGGTGTTTTCCCATGATCCGATTTCGATGTCCGATCCAATCTTCTTCCGATTGGGAATGGAGCGCGACTACCGGTTAATTACTAAACGCTTTCCGACCGGGCTTGATCCGGTTGCACTTGCCGATGAATTGCAGAAATTACCAATTATCGTATTTGCCGAACCGGTGTGCCGAAGCGATTGCGATTACACACCGAACGATTGGGCGCTTAGTGGCATGAATTCATGGGGAATTGATTCCTGCCATGCCCGACAGGCGTGGGAAATCCAAAGAGGAGATAGCACCGTCCTTGCTGCGACAATAGACACCGGTGTCGACTTTAATCACCCCGATTTATGGCCAAACATCGCCGTTAATCCCGCCGAAGATGTGAATCATGACGGTCGATTCACCAGCACTGACAACGATGGTACCGACGCTGACAATAACGGTTTTATCGACGATGTTATCGGATGGAATTTTGTCTCGCATAGTTATAACAACCTGAATGGTTTTCCTGCAGTAGGCGAACAATACGGAACCCCTAATAATAACCCGTTCGATGTCCACGGCCACGGAACGCATGTGTGCGGTTCCATTGCGGCAAGAACCAATAACGGAATTGGTGTCACTGCGGCAAGCTTTAACGTGAAAACGATTTGCATTCGTGCCGGTTTTGCCTGGTTGGACTCAAACGGCACAATTTACGGGAGCGGTTATGACGACGATTTTGAACAAGCGATTCAATATGCCGTGAACCGTGGTGTTCGAATCATTAGTATAAGTTTTGGTGGTAGTGGTTCTTCAAGTATTTATCAAACCGCAATCAACTACGCCCATGACCACGGATGTCTCCTGTTCGCAGCGGCAGGTAATAACAATACCTCAGAGCCATCTTACCCCGCCGCGTACGACAGCGTAATCGCAGTCGCCGCGCTAAGTACCGGTAATGTTCGCGCCAGTTTTTCCAATTATGGAACGTGGGTTGATATTTCCGCCCCCGGCGTGAATATCTGGTCGACGATGGTGAATAATGTATATCACAACTATGATTATGCGGCATGGAGCGGTACATCGATGGCAACTCCGACGGCGGCATCGGTAGCGGCATTGGTACTTTCACGACGTCCGAACATGTCAGGGGATACCTTAAAAGCGATACTATTGCGAAGTGCAAAAAATATAAATGCACAGAATTCGAATTACATCGGTTTGCTGGGAAGAGGGTTGATCAACGCCGATTCTGCTGTCCGTTCAGTTTCTATCGCGCCGGTTTCATTAAACATCCCGAATGGTGGTGAGAATTGGACACTCGGTTCTACCCGGACAATCCAGTGGTCGACCAGTGGTTCAATAACTACTGTTCATATCGAATTGAACCGTGCCTACCCCAGTTCCAGTTGGGAAACCATCGCCTCTTCCGCACCGAATACCGGAAATTATTCATGGACGGTGTCGGGTTCTACTTCTTTTAATGCGCGTATCCGGGTATCGAATACAGCTAACTCATCACAAGCCGATACTTCGAATGGAAATTTTACGATTTTAGTACCTGCGTATTTTTCTATATCGCCTGTTTCCGAATCGGTAACTTTGTATTCCGGTGATACACTCAATCAGACAATGACTTTGCATAATACCGGCGGTATGACGATGAACGCCGCCGTTCAAGATACCGGCTGGAATTATACCTTTGCCCGTTCCACCGATATCGGCGGG
>CAZPUW010000108.1:0-8259 GCA_964589795.1 uncultured bacterium | reverse complement strand
AAATAATACAGATTTCCATAGAATTTATACACGGGTGCATGCAAAGCCATGTGCCCGTTTTGTTACGGACAAATAGCAATTTTCGGAACAAATTATAAACAGTTAGAAATTTAAAATTTGGAGTATTCTACGGTTATGCTATATGATATGACGTATCGTTAGTATTTTTCTTTCAAAACAATATGTTGCTTTGATTGTATTACAAACATACATTCCACATGAGCGTTCTTTCCTCTAACACATTCTGGCATAAACAAGGTTCCAGTGTTGAATAAACTGCACATCACGTCGGTCCACTTACTTATCGTTGCGTTTTTTGCGCTGGCTATTGCCGCACCTGCTTATTCGAACTTGATTTCCCCGGGTCCATTAACCAAACACCATTCTTCGTTGGAAGGAACCG
Organism: uncultured bacterium; assembly: GCA_964589795.1. GTDB lineage: Bacteria > Electryoneota > JAOADG01 > JAOADG01 > JAOADG01. Next base: position 7,856 of record CAZPUW010000108.1, on the reverse strand, counting down.
ACAATTGTGTCGCTTGCCACGAAGGAGCGGGAAAAACTGGTATTTCGACAAAGCTTTGTCTCGACTGCCACCAACCGATAAAAACCAGCATCGATAACAATGAAGGGTACCACGCGAAGGTATCGCGCGACTGCGCAACTTGCCATAAAGAACATATCGGTGTGGATGGAAGGTTAATTCGCTGGGATCCCAAAGCATTCAACCATAACGAGACCGGCTGGAAATTAGAAGGGAAACACGAAACTACCTCTTGCAGTGAGTGCCACAAGAAAAAAGATTCTTATGTTGGCCTTTCCAAAGAATGTCTAAGTTGCCATAAAGACCAACACGGAAGCGATTTAAAGCGCGGATGTCTGGAGTGCCATGGGATGCAGGAGTGGAAACAACCCGCTCCCACTTTTGATCATGCCAAAACCAAATGGGCACTCACCGGTAAACATGTTGAAGTCGAATGTCTACGGTGCCACAAAGAAAACAAATGGTCGTCGCTTTCTACCGATTGTAAATCATGCCATAGTGATCCGCACAACGGAAAATTCAATCAAAAATGTACGGAATGCCACTCCCCCGGCGGTTGGAAAAATATTGTCGGATTCGATCACTCGAAAACCGGTTTTGTGTTGGTGGAAGCACACGCCATTCTAAAATGCGACGCCTGCCACAACCAGAAACTGAAACCGGTTTTAAGTCAGAAAACTTGTGTTAGCTGTCATACCGACCGGCATAATGGACAACTTTCTACCGACTGCCAAACCTGCCACAATCAAACCAAATATATCCCTTCGATTTTTACAGTTGAGAACCATGCGAAGACGAACTTTGCCTTACTTGGGAAACATGCCGATAAGGCGTGTAATGTTTGCCATAAAGACAATCATTTTAAATTTACACCGGAACAAAAAACCTGTGGCGGATGCCATCAGGATTATCATAAAGGCCAACTCTCTACTAAATGTGAGAACTGCCATTCGAATGACACGTTCAAACCATCGTTGTTTACAGTAGCGACGCATGATACCACACGGTTCAAATTAACCGGTAAACATGCGACCATCACTTGTACCGGGTGCCATAAAGAAAACCGGTTTGCTTTTACCGCGAAGCAAATGGAGTGCTTGGGTTGCCATAAAGACCAACATCAGGGTCAATTCAACGCTACCTGTACCCAATGCCATTCGATGCAGGCGTGGAAACCAACGACTTTCGGCGTTGCCCAACACTCCACGACCAACTTCATTCTGACTGGTAAACATGCTACTACCGAATGCAACCAATGCCACAAAGAGGGCAAATATAAATTCGCAGATACCGAACGGACGTGTTTCAGTTGCCATGAGAAGAAAGATGCACATAACGGTACATTCGGAAAGAATTGTGAACAGTGCCATTCACCGCAAGGATGGAAAACCGGAGTTGTTTTCAATCATCGGTTAACGCGATTCGCGCTGGAAGGAACCCACCTCTCAATCGATTGCAAACAATGTCATGTTGGTGGGAAATTTGCCGGAACCCCGATGGAATGCAATCGCTGTCACACCGATGTCCATCAGGGGTATCTTTCACAAACCTGCAACGATTGCCATCGTTCGACGCAATGGAACGATATTCAATTCGTCCATACCCAAACCCGGTTTCCATTAACCAATCGTCATGCCACACTGGTTTGTGTCGATTGCCATAAAACTCAACGGTTCGCCGATACACCGACGGATTGTTTCACTTGTCATCAAAAATTGTTACAGCAAACAACCAATCCCAACCACACCGTCGCTGGATTTTCTACCCAATGCACGCAATGTCATAGCAACGGCGGACCGGATTGGAGTGCTTCCGGGTTTGCCCACTCTACGTATGCGTTAGTCGGCCCCCATCAACCACCGCTCCTGACGTGTAATCAATGCCATGCGACCACTACAAATAATCAATACAGAGGTACACCACGCGACTGTAACGGGTGCCACTCAGCGGATTATACCCGAGCCGGTACACTGCACGTTGATCATCTCACTTATCCTCACGAATGCGAATCGTGCCATGCGCCGACCTCAATGTCATGGAATCGCGCCACCTTTGCCCATACAACGTTCCCGTTGGTTGGACAACACGCTTCTCCGACAATTACTTGTACCCAATGCCATATCAACAACCAATTCACGGGAACACCAACGGACTGTTATACTTGCCATTGGACACGTTCGCAAGATGATTTATGGCATTTAGCCAATGGTACGACCTGCGGTAATTGCCACAACCCGAATGGGTGGACGAATAACGTTCAATTTGATCACAATGCGGTAGCTCATTACCAACTGCAGGGTGCTCACGCTCAACAACGCTGTATCGACTGCCATACGACGCGGTCACCGCAAACCGACCCCCGTAAGACAAATTGTGTCGGTTGCCATCAAACGGTTTACAATCAAACAACGAATCCAAATCACGTACAAGCCAGCTTTGGAACGGTTTGTTCAGATTGCCACTACGACACTGACAATAACTGGTATCAAGCACGAACGACACACACGTTCTATCCATTGAACGGCAACCATGCATCACCCAATCCGACGGTATGTTCGGCGTGCCATCCGAATAACCGTTATGCCGGAACACCCAACGATTGTTACAGTTGCCACCAATTGAATTACACTACTGCGGCTAATCCGCCGCATAACCAAACGACATTTCCATCTGCGCAATGCGGTACTTGTCATATCAGCGGCGGCCCGACATGGAGTCCAGCCACTTTTGATCATAGTTCCATTTTTCCGCTTCAAAACAGTCATACCGCGCCGCCACGCCAGTGTACCGATTGCCATACCGGTGGCAATTATACAACTGCACCTACCGACTGCTATGGGTGCCACCAAGCAAACTATTCCGGTGCACTCAACCCACCGCATAACCAAACGACATATCCTTCAGGACAGTGCGGAACATGTCATACCAATGGCGGTCCGAGTTGGAGCCCAGCGAATTTCAATCACAGTACAGTTTTTCCGTTACTGAACAGCCATACTTCCCCTCCCCGGCAATGCGCCGATTGCCATTCGAGAGGTTTTGCGAACACACCAACTGATTGTTATGGGTGCCATCAAGCAAACTACACCGGAGCGACAAATCCGGTTCACACAGCGAATGCGTATCCACCTTCACAATGCGCTAACTGTCATAGTAACGGTGGTCCGGCTTGGCAGCCCGCACAGTTCAATCATGATGCAGTGTATCAATTAGTCGGTCAACATCAAGTTCCACCCCGCCAATGTTCCGATTGCCATATTGGTGGTGTGTACGCTGGAACGTCGCGTGATTGCTACGGTTGCCATCAACTGACCTATAGCAACACCACTAATCCGCATCACGACGCGACGAGTTTTCCACCGGCGGCATGCGCGAATTGCCATTCGAATAGTGCGGCATCGTGGTCACCTTCGATTTTTAATCATTCGACAGTGTTTGCATTGAATGGGGCTCACGCGACCACTGCCTGTGCACTTTGCCATATCAACAGCCAATTCGCCGGAACGCCTACCGACTGCTATACCTGTCATTGGACGCGGCATCAGGATGATTTGTGGACACTGCAGATCGGACAAAATTGCGGCACATGCCATGACCCGGCGGCGGCGAATGGGTGGACACCGACACATGATTGGACGCACCCGACCGATGCGATTGTTGGTCAAGGTTTGCACGTCATTGGACAAAACAGTGTCACTTGTCTGAGTTGTCACCCGAGTCATGTCATTACCGGCACGACTACGGTATGTTACAGTTGCCACCAAGCGAATTACCCCACAAACCATCAATCTTCATCGACAGTAATGACGACGACTTGCAATCCGTGTCACCTTGCATCCCATACCGCTTGGACACAAGGAACATTAGCTGCGCACACTTGGTTCCCGATAACATCGGGGAATCACCGCAACATCACTTGTATCAATTGCCACACGAATACCAGCAGCGGCAACGGGTCGTTCCTTGTCTATGATTGCATCACCTGTCACGGTGGTTGCAGCAATCTTACCAACCGACACTCTGAAGTCTCAGGGTTTACATGCGTAAGCAGCGAGTGCTACCGGTGCCACCCGAGTGGTAATTCCGGGTTTACCAGACCTCATCGCGGTGCAACACCGACACCAGTAAAGTTTTAACCGGGTATCCGATGAAAAACCTCAATACTCGAAACACACTGGTCAGACTCTTTGCCATCTTCTTATCTATTTGTGTGACAACTTTGTTCGCACAAACCGTACCTGTTTTCAGCGGTCGCTTTGGTGGCGGTATTTACGCATATTACCCGGAAGCCGGCGACAACACGGTTGAGCCGTCATTTCGTGGACTGGTTTCCGCAAATCATTTTTTAAGTGAATCAATTCATGGCACTATCGATGCTCGCATACGGCGTGATGTAACTGGTAATGTTGGTCGTACCCGTGTTTACGAAGCGTGGCTCGGTTGGCAGTTACAACCGGATTGGGAAGTGCAAGCGGGACGCCTTGGTAGTCGTGGGTTTGGTGGTATCGGTTTTCTCGACGGTGGTCGCTTTATTTATTCGTTGAAAAAGAATCTTGAACTTTCCATCTATGGTGGCAACGAGCCGGATTTGAATACGTTTGGGTTCGGTACCGACGTTAGCAAATACGGTCTCGCAACCGAGGGGCATACACCGGACAATCATCTGATGTGGGGTGTATCGCTATTGGAACAACGGTATCAAGGGGTGCTTGACCGACGCATGCTCACTCAAAATATTTCATTGATGCCGACACCGCGTTCTTATATCTACCAAACCGCTGAATTAGATTTTGCCTACCGTGAAAATGGTAAAGATAAGTCAGGATTAAGAGTGTCAGATTTTCATATTAATTCGAGCGAAGCCGCCGGTTCACAGTGGCGTTTTCAGGAATCCGTCGGGTTTCGGCGCGGATTCAAAATGCTTCGCTCGATGCGTGATATTGCCGATACACTTTTTGAATCCGATCCGGTATATGACGGCTCAGTAGGCGCAAATTGGCGTCTCATTCCACAAATCGAATTTCATACCGACATCCGGTATCAGCGCAAACAATCGACGAAGGAAGACGGTACATCCGATGGTGCCGGAATCACGGCAAACACAAATTCGATAAAACCGTTATACGCATTTATCGACACCCGTTACAACAATAACCTGTATTATTCCGGTACACTATATTCAATCTCATTTGAAAAAGAAATTGTGTCTCGCCTATCTCCACGCATCGGTTATTCGACCGAACGAAACAATTACCGGAATGGCTTTGGTGGTGGTTCTACCAAGTACAATCGCGACCAATATGAATTGTCCGTTTGGTACTGGCTTAGTGATTGGAGTGCCGGTATTACCGGTGATTTCGGGCGCGTAAACGACCAAACGGAAAACCGGTATATGTTTGATATCGGCTATCGCATTCCCACACACCAATAAGTTTTTTATGTCCACAACACTCACACGAACCATTCCTAAAACGGGATACTTTGCGAAGACGCTCCCCTACCTGCTTGCGCTGATTATGCTGATTATTTTCTCCGCGCTCGCATACATGGGTGGTTCCTACTATTTGACACCGATTTATGATACACCGAATGCACCGGGTCGGATGTTCCATCCGCTGCATGCGTTGTGGAGTGCACGCGGTAGCATCGGCCATACGCTTGGTGTAATCGGCACTTTTATGATGCTCTCGATTTACATTTATGTCGCTCGAAAGCGTCTGAAGTTTATGAGGAATTGGGGTTCGATTCGCGTCTGGCTTCAACTGCACATATTCATGGGACTCTGTGGCCCCATGTTTGTTCTTTATCATTCTACATTCAAACTCGATCAACAGGTTCCAACACTTTCGTTTTGGGCGATGTGGGGTGTAGTGGTGTCGGGAATTGTTGGGCGATGGTTGTATAGCCAAATCCCGAAAACGATGGCGGGAACGGAACTCTCGATGCAAGACCTTGAAGCGGAAGACCGCCGTCTCGTTGGTGCGCTTCGTAAAGAACTGGGATTGAATCACCCGATATTCGCGCAGATTGACTCAATTTCTGCCGTCAACAATAACAACGAAGAGATGGGTGCATTGGAAGCATTGGATTTTATGGTGCGGGATGATATCGCGCGGTTCAAGCAAATTCGCGGATTACAAAATCAATTGCGCAGTGAAAATTTGAGCCGGGAAAAAGTCGCCGAAATTGTGAAACTCGCGAAACGTAAATCGCTCTTGATGCGTAAAATTAAATTGTTGAGTGCCGCACACGCCTTGTTCGACTGGTGGCATGTTTTTCATAAACCGTTGACCTACCTGATGTATGGGACGCTGATGGTTCATGTCGTAGTAGTCGTGTTGCTCGGTTATCGCTGGATTTTTTAAGCACCCATAAATCGCAAGTCGCTTCAAATTGGACACAAAATGGAAACGTTGATTTTTTTCGTATTCGCACTTCTTCTAATGGCAATACCGATTCATTTCCATTTGAAGAAATTGCGCGAACAAGCGTCGCGAGGGCCCGCCGGTGGCGCAAAATCGAGTGCGACTGCCGGAACGAAAACCGAACTCCCTTCTCTCCCTTGTGCACAATGTGGAACGCCGGTTCCCAAAGGGACGATTTTTTGTCCGAAGTGCGGCACACCGCTTGCCATGTACGATTTGAAAAAAGCACCGATTGTCGATCCCAACGCACCGGAAGATGAATCAGCGCCATTAAAACCAGCTATCGACGTCTCTGCTTGCATCGGTTGCGGTACGTGTGTCTCGGTTTGCCCGGATAATGCACTCGCACTCGTAAACCATAAAGCGGTATTACCCGACCCCGATTTATGTACGGGACATGCCCGCTGCGCGTCGGTTTGCCCGACCGGGGCGTTAATACTCGTCCGCAAAGGAAGCGGCCGGAAAGTACAAGTTCCGTTCGTGAAAGAGAATTATGAAACCAATGTCGAAGGGTTGTATATAGTCGGTGAATTGGGTGGCATGGCATTGATAAAACATGCAGTCAACGAGGGACGAAACGTTATCGAACGCATCCGCAGCCAAGTGAAACCGGTGGAAGGATTAGCCGATGTGGTGGTGATTGGTGCTGGGCCTGCGGGACTGTCGGCGGCACTTTCCGCGAAGAAATACGGTATCAATGCCGTGACTATCGAAGCGGAAGAATTGGCATCCACGATTCGTAAATATCCGCGCAATAAATTCGTCATGGCGGAACCGCTCGATATTCCGTTGTACGGGAATCTATGGGTACAGGATACATCGAAGGAAGGATTGCTCGGAGTGTGGCAAACGATTGTAACCAACACAGGAATCACCATCCGTGAACATACGCGGTGTATCAATATCCTGAAGCAACCGGATGGCACATTCATCGTCAAGACGAATGAAGGGGTGGTGCGGGGACAGCGCGTTATTCTTGCGATTGGACGTCGCGGCAGTCCGCGGAAACTGAATGTGCCGGGTGAAGAATTAGCGAAGGTGACGTACCAATTGACCGACACGAACGATTACACCAATTGCGACGTACTGATTGTCGGAGGCGGCGATAGCGCGATTGAAGCGGCAGTTGGACTCGCTAACCAAAAGACGAACCGGGTATCGGTGAGTTATCGCAAGGACTCGTTCGATAGGGCGATGCAACGCAATCAGGATGCGATAAACGCGGCGATAAAAGAGAAACGAATCGATATGTACTTCGGTTCGAATGTGCTCAAAATCGATGACAACTCGGTGTTACTGAAACTAAAAGACGGCAGTGAAAAGAAAATTGCGAACGACTACACATTCTTGCTGTTAGGCGGTGAATCACCGAATGAATTCCTGAATCAAATCGGTGTGGAAATCGTAACCCGG
>CAZPUW010000107.1:0-8261 GCA_964589795.1 uncultured bacterium | reverse complement strand
GTATAAATGAACCCGGATTCGAGCGGTCCCGGAAAACCGCTGTGGTCGCTTCCGGTGAAGAACGGCAATGACGTATGCGGCGCAATAGTGAGTGGTGGTTCATCCGGACCTTCACCGCCGGCACTCAATTCAAACTCTTTTTGTTTCAGATGATTTGGTGTATTTCCATATTGGATAAATCGGGTCGCTCGGCGTTGCGTTCCCGCAACCCGCGGTTCGAGCGTAACAAGAGGAGAATCGGACATGGGGATTCCTTTCGGAGAGAAGTTGGCAGTTACCGGTTATCGGTTACCGGTCGCCGGAAGAGGAAAGGTGTTTTTATTTTGTCGTTTACCGGTAACTGGTAACTGGCAGCCGGTAACTGTTACTGGTTTTTATGCGAGAGGAAACGGAAGTTATGGTGAGAGCGGTGGTGTTCCGGCATTTCATCGTTACGGAGCACACTGATGGAGCCGTCGATTTCGAGTACTGCAAGTTTTACATCTTCGATGTGTTCGACGCCGTGCTCGCGTAACGCCTCCTGCAATACATCCGAGGTAATGTTTTCCGCTCTGAGGTGAGACTGAATAGTTTTTCCATTGTTAATCAACAGCGTCGGCGACCCTTCAATCAATCTGCGTACTCTCGTGTTTTTCCAAACGAGCCGGTTCATCAACCAGTTGAGCGATAAGAGCGTCATTGTAGCGATAACACCACCGGTGATTGTCGTATCGGGACCGGTCATCGCGTTTTGTACGGCATTCGCAATGAGCAACAACAGAACCAAATCGAATGGCGTCATCTGCCCCGCTTCGCGCTTTCCGATAACACGGAATCCGATTAATACGACGGCATAAACGATGGTAGTGCGGAGGATGATAAAAAGTACGGATAGGTCAGTTGCCCACATATTCATTCCGATAGAATTGTGCTAAGAAATTAGTTATACCCAACCTTATTTACAACTCAACATCGATTAAAATAAATTTTGAATCCTTCTTTGCACTAATCGCGAGTGAATTGACGTCGGTAATTCGCAGTTGGTCGTTTTTCTGCAATGCGTTGCCATTCACCGACAACTCACCATCCGTCACATAAAAGAATACGCCGGTTCCCACCGCTACCGGGTGCGTCAATTCTTTCCCGGAATCTAAATCGGAGAGGAAAATAGTCGCATTGGAATTTATCAACACTGCACCACCGGAACCGATACCCGACACGACTGGTTGCAGCACGTTTTTCCGGTCGGCAACGTTGAACAATTTTTGCTCATACGATGGTTTTAACCGGTTTTCCCGCGGCATAAACCAAATCTGATAGAGGTGAAGTTCCTCATTTTCGAGGTTGTGTTCGGAATGGGTGATTCCGGTTCCGGCGGTCATTCGTTGAATCTCGCCAACCCGAATCGCGGTCTTATTTCCCATGCTGTCCTGATGGGTAATCGCACCGGTGAGAATTATTGTAACGATTTCCATTTCGCGATGGGGATGCGTGGGAAAGCCGCTTTGAGCGGCGACTTTATCGTCGTTGAAAACCCGCAGGTTTCCGAAATGCATATTATTCGGATCGTGATAGTGGTCGAATGAAAACAACCAGAAGGTTTTTAACCAACCGAAGTCGTTGAATGCGCGTTTTGCGGCAGGAATAATTTGGGTCATACGTTTCACCTTTATTTTTCTCTGGTGATACGTAACGAGTTTATCGGACTGATTGTCCGGCTATTCCCAGTTCTTGGGGAGTGGCAGGTTTTCTTCCGGGATACCGGATTGCAACATTTGTTCCCGCAACCGAAGGAAGAAGTGACCGACCGAATTAATCGAACCGATCATATACTGTTCGATTTGTGAAAGCGCCTGCCAGTACCATTCATTCGCTTTCCGGGTTTCCCCTTCGTAGATACAACGAAATCCATGGGCAACCGCGGCAAGCATCAAAATGATAAATTCACGGGTACGAACTGCGATTTCATCTACTTCACGCAAACACACATCGGCGTAATCGAATTTTTCCAATTCTGAAAACAGCGCCGCCATCTGGCAAAGTGTCGCCGGTAGCTCGCGCGGTTTTCCAATTTCACGCTGGATGGTAACCGCTTCAATCAGCTTATCCATCGCCTCTTCCGTGTGGCCGCGTTCGATTTCAATCATGGAAAGGTACACCATCGCCATTGCCTCAAAACCGCGATTCTTCGTATCAATCGCGATTTGCAATGCCTGATGTAACATCGACTCTGCGCCGCTAATATCGCCGCAGCAAAACGCGAGTTCCGCCTGCAACGACAACGTCAATGCTTCCGATAGAATATTCCCGGTCGTGCGGTGAATCGAGTTCGCTTCATACAAATACCGCTCGGCTAATTCCGCATCACCTGTCGTGAGTGCAACCATACCAAGATTATGAAGTGTGATTCCAACGAAGCGTAGCTCTTTGGTTTCACGATGAATCACCAATGCTTGTTCCAACGAAACTTGTGCGCGCTCCCATTGTGATTTTGAGGCCGCAATGAGTCCCGCAATGCCACACACCATTCCTTCTTCACGGCGCAGGTCATGTTTACGGGCGAGCTTTACCGCCCGGTCGATAACATCGAAAGCGGCGTCCATTCGTCCATCGGAATCGTAAATTTTCGCTAAATCGCCGAGATACATTACTTCGGCGTGAAAATCACCCAACGCCCGCGCCAACTCAATTGCCAATTGTAGAAATGGTTTGGCATCGCGATGATTGCCCCGATCGATTTCCTGTGCGGCAAGGTTGCCGAGGATGACCATCTCATGGCGTTGGTTACCCGTCCTGCGGACAAAAGTCAGTGCTTGAATGCTACACCGTTTCGCTTCATCGAAGATGCCTTGAATACGCAACACATTAGCCAGATTGGCGAGGCCGCGACCCAGTGCAACTGCGTCGTTGAGTTCATAGTAAACATCGACGGAACGTTGCAACTCATCCTGTGCAAGTTTGTAGTCGCCCAATTCAAGTGCATCCAAACCGACAAGACTATGTGCTTCTGCGATTAACTGGTTTACACCACTCGATTTCGCATAGTTGAGCATCTCGCGATGAAGAGTTTGCGCACCTTCGCGGTCACCTTCTTCACGGCGCGATGCCGCTTCACGATTCATTTTTTTGAATTTTTCAATGAATTGTGTTGCGTCGGTTTCGGTTGGGTATTTGTTCGTTGTTTCCATTGTTCAAATCAAAGCCAGAAAGTAAAAAGTGATAAGGTGTAAATTGAAATGAAACAAGTGTTTCTTGCAAACTAAGTGAATACCTTCCCAACTATTAAGATGCGAGTGGGACGATTTTTCAACTATCCATAAGATATCTTTGCGGATTGTATCATTCAAAGTATACACCAAAACTTGCAAAATTGGGGTATTCTGAGGAACAAATGGGATACGATGTGTGATAATTGAACATTATTCATGTTTTTATAAACAAATCGGTACGTCAAGTACGCTTCGTTCCAGCAATGCGGGAACTGTGCCGTACCGGTTCCGGTGCGATATTGCAAACTACAAAATAGCGCAAGGCATCGACGGTATGATCATGAATACCCTTTACCGGTTTTCCGGTTCGTTCGTCGTAGGTATATGATTCAAGGTCCAACCGCAATCGTGTACAATTCGATGTTATGAACAAGCGCGATTTACCGTCTGCCGTTCGGAACAACACACGCAATAAATCGAGACCATCCTCTATCCTTGATTTGCGAAATAATAATTTTACTCCTAACCCGGAAAGATAATCCACCATCGGAATCCCGGCATCGCTCTGTTGAGCCCCCGCCGGGTCGCATGCCGTCCATTGAAAATCTTCCTCCTTTATTTCCCATTTCGCATTCCCGGCGCAAATCGCCTCAAACAATACTTCCCGCGAAACATTATCTCCCACCCACTCATCGAATACGACATATTTCTTATCGGAAATTTCTGCGATCCATAAAAGGGCAGGGGTACGGTAACCAAAATCAATCGCACGAAATAGCCGAACACTGTTTTTTATTTCCGAAAGCGTTAGCGACTGTGGTAAGACATGGATAGCGGGAGTAAACGATTCAATTACCCGCAGCCCGTTACTTTCTTCAAGCGATAATTCGTATTCGCGCCGCCATTCGGCGTCAGATAATTCCTTTCGTTTTTCTTTACGCCAGTTTTCACCGCGGTCAGGTCGTGCAGTATAGTGTATCTCATGTAATGCAAATCCGTATTTCCCGGCATCCTGCACCAATCTTCCGAATAGTGAGAACCTACCGTTGGGAGTACTGATACCGATGAACCTTGCACTGCTGTCGAGTGCCGGTGATAGCGCAGTCCACATTTGTTCGGCATTATGAGTGAATGCCATTTCGTCCCACACCACTGCCGTCGGTGTGAATAAACGAACTGCCTCCGGCGTAGCGGGGAGGGTAAAAATTCGACTTTGTTTATCAGGAAATCGTAATTCCCGTCGGGTTGCTCTCCATTGAATGTGCATCCATTTGGGAAGCCGTATCACAAGATGGCGTACCCGCATCAGAAGTTCTTCGGCGGAGCGTTCTTCTTTTGAAATAAGTAAATAATCGCCGGGAAAATGAAATAGCGCCCGATGTAACAGCCAAGCCGCAAGTGTCCAACTTGCCATAACCTGACGGCTTTTGATAATTAGCAGCCGTGGCTCTCTCTCAAGCGCTTTAAAGAGTTCGGCAAGGTAGGGAAACTGGGAAACCTTTTCGCGCCCAGCGTCGGGTGATCGGTAAAGCAGTAATCAGAAGCAAATTCCCCCGGTTCGTTCTGAACTTCGGATCTTATTTCATCTAAGAAATGGTGTGTGTTGTTAGATCGATTGATACGTTTCCGAAATAGCATCAGTGCGTCCTTTCGATTGTTCCGGTTTCACCAAGGTTAATAAAAGCCGGGTTGCGGTGATTTCGCCACGCTGACCTTTCTCTATGAGTGCCATCAGAACCTTAGGAAGAAAACGAGGGGAAAGTTCATCGAAATACTGATATATCAACTCACGTTGCAACGTCGGGGTAAAATTAAGGTACTCTTCTTCAGGAATTCCACGTTCTGCAACGAAATCTTCGTATTTCGGGGGATTTTCATCTTCAAATAGAGCGCATATATATTCTTCTTGCCAAGTCATTGTTACTCCTTGCTGATATAAATATTTGTATTTTATACGTATCCATACTATAGGTTGACCGGTAGGTAAAAACCCACCATATTGGGGAATTACAACCGTACTATAAAAGAGCGTTACGGGATAAACGATTTGGGGGGAACTTGTGAAAATTGCTCGTTCAATCGGTTTGTGGATATTGGCGCTGTTCATAACCCTGTTAGCCGCACATTACCAGCGCACCACCGGCCCGACCTATCCGTTGGATGGCACAGCAAAATTGGGTGGGTGGACCTATGCAATCTCACTGTTGCGTACCCACGACAGCGATGCAGATCAACCCGTTTTGCTCGACATCGGTGATACCACCGTCACCGGCGTTATTCGATGGAAACGGTATAAATTCGATGAACCATGGCATCTGGCGCCGTTGGATCGAAAGGTTCTAACACCGGTACGAATTGCTGAGCTTTCCGGTGAGGGACACTCCATCTTTTCGAATCGTGGTTTTGCGACCGGAGAAGAACGATCCGTTTTACTCGGATGGCTGCCAAAACAACCCCCTGCCGGTAAGCTCGAGTATATGGTTCAAATCCGTCGCAACAACGAAGCGATTACCGTTCCTACCACCGGTAATGCTGCGATAACACGGTTCAAAGGGCATGTACCCAAACGCATTTTGATACCGCATGTGCTCTGTATGTTCACCGGTTTGTTGTTCGGAATCCGAACATTAATCAGCGCGGTATTGAAAGAACCGATTCGTCGCAAAGCGTTGACTTCTTTGGTACTGCTTACGATTGGCGGCTTCTTGCTCGGCCCCTTTGTCCAGAAATATGCATTCAATGCATTTTGGACGGGATGGCCGTTCGGTGAAGATTTAACTGATAATAAAACCGCAGTGATGGTTCTCTCGTGGGCGTGGGCGTGGTGGGAATCCCACAAGCAATTTGGACGGCGCGCGCGCATTGCGGCAGTTGCCGCCGCGGTAATTATGATGGGAGTGTATCTCGTTCCCCATTCGATGAAAGGGAGCGAACTCGACTACAAAAAATTAGCCGAGCAACAACAAATCCAACAACCAGCAAATCAGCTAAAGTAGCGCTGAAGCAGTAGTGCGCGTCTCCAGGCGTGCACAAAAACAACAGACAGTAGTGCACGTCTCCAGGCGTGCACATGTACGAGGCCTTAGTGGCTACGCTCGAACTTCACAAACGAAAACTACCACACTGGTACTTGGAAGGTGCTATTTATTATCTCACCTTTCATCTTCACCCGGATTTCGAAGAAACAGGTTTGTTTTCTGACTCAGAGATACTCACAGTAAAATCTTCCATTTTGCATCACCACGAAAAACAATGGTTTTGTCACGCACTAACAGTGATGCCCAATCATGTACATTTAATCGCTTCAGTTATACCAGAACAAGTGAAAATAGTAACTGTCGGGTATATCCTTGCGAGTGTAAAGAGTTATTCCGCAAAAATGTTAAATCGGGGTAGAAATCGAACTGGACATGTGTGGCTTAATGAATCTTTCGACCGGATTCTACGAAATGAAAGTGAGTATTGGCAAAAAATGAAATATATTTTCGAAAACTTGATGCGTGCTGGATTAGCAAGTGATGGAAATACTTATATTGGATTTTGGCAAGTAGATCACTTCTGAATGTACACGCCTGGAGACGTGTACTACTATAACGAGGATTGAAATCGTTAAAATTCCCTCATACGTCCTGTTTGCACTAATTGCCGGACTCGTCATCCGGTTGTGGCTTATCATGTATGCACCGCTTCGAACTGAAGCTGGAGCGTTACCCGCGTTTAACGACGAAGTTTCGCATTTCACCAATGTGTTGTTCCAACGCGATGCCGGTGGTATCCCCCATCAAAATTTGAAATATGTCGATGAAGCCGCACTGGCGACCGGCGGCGCCGAGTATTGGCAACCACCCTTATACTATCAACTATCCGCACTGTTATTAAAATTTACAAGTCCTTATCCGCATTCGATTCGAATCGTCCGGTTTTTCTCACTATTCCTTTGGTACATCGCTCTCTTTATGCTTGCGTGGTCGGTTCCGACCCACCGGATGCAACACGCCATCCTGACAGTCGGCAGCGTACTTGGCGCGACCCTACCCGCTTCAGCGGTAGTTAGCAACGATGCACTGATGGCATTGTTTGTAGCGTTCCTGTTTGTGTTTGCCACCATCGCATCGAAACGCGTTTTGCGCATTTACGAACTTCTACTGTTGGCAGTTACGATGGCTTTGGCAGTCTATGCAAAGTTACCCGCGATTACGCTTTGGGTGATGCCGCTTGCTACTATTTTGTTGTATAAAGAACAACCGCTTTCGATACGGATACAGAATACCGTCTTTATTGGTATCGTTGCGTTCGCGATGACAATGCCGCTTTGGATAATACGAATTAGCGTTTACGGCGGTCCGCTCGGACTCCGGTATGCACCACCCATCCATTTCCGGCAGGCGGTTGCCGCATTCTGCTATTCGTTGGTGACACCGTGGATGGATCCGTGGTTTTCATTCTGGGTGAAAATACCGGGTGTTGTACTTACACTGGTAATGCTCGTTTCGTTATTCCTGTTTTGGAAAAAGCGGAAAGATATTCTCGGCGGATTCGATGAAATCACGCGCCGTACCTCTACCGCGTGGGCGATAGGCGGTGCGCTCGCAGGAATCGCGTGGGTCTACTACGCTTTCCTGAATTATCAAACGGAAGCGCGGCTTTTGCTCCCTGCCACCCCCGCACTTTGTATTGTAATCGGTTGGCCGTTGTGGTCGCTTCCCGAAAAAGTGGCGCATCGTTTCGGTTGGGCAGTCACGGTATTGATGTTACTCCCCTATCTCGCTTTGGTGAAGTAGTGCGCGTCTCCAGGCGTGCACACAAGAGTAGAATCAGTTACGTCTCACATCACCCGTTCTTCACGGCATAACCACCTTGCCGCCGTGGTTGAACAAGAAATGGTTGTAGTTTTATCCAAGCCGACCGTTCGAAATTCTCCGCAACTTTTAACCACGCCAACGCCCTGTCATCTCCACCTGAATCGTGGCTTGTCGCAAGCGGTTTCGCCGCCAGCGTTCGCGCAACAACAGCACAAGCCAATTCCGCTTCACCACTCGCCAATAATGCATCGGTCGAGCTGCCGGTGTAAGG
>CAZPUW010000106.1:0-8280 GCA_964589795.1 uncultured bacterium | reverse complement strand
CTGGCCCATGCCGCGAGGCTTGTTGTGGTGCGTCGCCATCGCCACGCCTTGCACAACATGATTGCGAAGTATTTCCGCGGATTGTTCCGGCTGGATGTTTTCGTGCGGGTTTACAATATCGGACTGATTCTCGATAAAGAAATCCCGTGATTCCAATTTACCGATATCGTGATAATACGCCGCACACCGTGCGAGCACCGGATTAGCGCCGATGGCGCGGGCACCCGCTTCCGCCAATGCCCCCACCAATATCGAATGGTGGAACGTGCCCGGCGCTTCGAATGCGAGTTTGCGTAGTATTGGTCGATTGAAATCGGCAAGTTCGAGATAGGTCAGGTCGGTGGAAATCTTGAATATTTTTTCGGCAAGAAATACAATCCCAAAAACAAGCAGCGGCGTCGCCGCGGCAATAATAACACCCGCAATTAAATCCTGTGTGGTATCGATTGACCACATCAGCTCATTTGCGGCACGCGCAACTACTAACAATGTCGATACTACAATAAGAATCGGGGTCGCACGAAAGAGGTGTCCCCGCGTGGATACCCGTCCGATAATCGCGACGGAAGCCGCTCCGGCAAGCATCGTATAAAGAACGAGTGAGAGCCGACCGTCACCCAGTACGCCCGCAAGTCCGGCAAGTAACCAGACACCGATTAACGCGATTTCAACATCGAAAAGAATCGCAATCGACATGGCCACCGCCCCTGCCGGGAAATAGAGATACGACCAATTTGCGGGAAGAATACCGACTGAAAGCAACAACAGCGGCAATACCAATAACAGTACCGCCAACAGCAAATCACCCCAGCGCCGGATACGATGCGGGCGCAGTACCAGCAGAATCGTTAACCAAGTCGTTAAGATGAGGAATGTCGCGAGCGCGATACCGGAGCGCGGCAGCAACCCTCCCCAGAATCCATGCGTAGCAAGCATATCGCTTTGTTTCGCCTGCAACGAATGTAAAACATCCATCTGTTTTTCATCGATACGTTTGCCGCGGTCGATGATGCGCTCACCTTTGAGAACAATTCCTTTAGCTGACGGGACGTTCGATGCGGCGGCATCGCGGAGGCGATCCGTCTCATCCGCATTGTACGTCCAATTTACTGCAAGCATCGGGCGCAGGAGGGCATAGGCGGCGCGAATCATCTCTTCCGACGGTTCTTCTTCGCGTAATTTCGCAAGCAATGTTTCCTGCAAATCGTTTTCAGCGACGAACGTATCGATATTGCGGCGCTTCGTTGAATTCGCTTCCTTCGCCATCACCACTGAATCAAGTACATCGGTTCGCAATCGCAGTATTCCCTGTGTCAGTAACGTTGCGTCAAGGTTTCGCCATCGGGAAAATGCGTCGGAAACGGCATGGCTATCGTTGATATACTTATCGACCAACCATTCGGTAGTTTCGCGGGGAATATAGAAGCGGTACTCCGCAAAGAAAGTTTCGACGATACTGCGGACAACCGAGTCGTGCGATGCCTGCGAGGAGACCGACAATTGGTGAAGTTCGGACTCAAACCGGGTGGTCATGACCACAAATTGTTGGTGTAACCGCTTGGTGAGTGAATCGTTAAATTCGACTACCGAAGGAATTGCGTGGCGTGCGTCGTAACGTTCCTGTGCCAATTGGTCGGGGTCTTTGAGGATTTCAAAATCGTACGGGGCATCAACGTCCCGGGGCGCCACCGCCCCTTCGCGCAGTTCCGCATATTCGTCTCCGAACGGATTCGGAAGCAACGCCGTCAACAAAATCGTTGCAAAAAGCAATAACAGAATTCTCGCCGCGTGAGTACGCCACGTGACCGCGAATAACGATTTGGTTGATGGTAATACTGCCATTCAGTTCGGTTCGTTGTATTGGCCGATGATTTCGACCGGTTTAATTATCGCGGTGTCATTCCGCGTAACGACGATTACGTTCCGGGTTTCAATCGCCGATGATGGTTGTATGCTTCGACGATATCGATGACGAGTCCGTGCCGGACGATATCCTCGCTGGTTAATGCAATATGCGCAATGCCGTTCACGTCTTGTAATATTTGGAGCGCTTCCGATAAGCCCGATTGAATTCCAGCGGGTAAGTCGATTTGCGTTAAATCCCCGGTGATAACCGCATGCGAGCCGCGCCCGATACGGGTCAGGAACATTTTCATTTGCGCACCGGTCGTGTTCTGCGCCTCATCCAAAATAACAAACGCATTACTCAATGTACGGCCTCGCATGTATGCCAACGGTGCAATTTCTATCATTCCGCTGTACAACATCCGCTTCAGTTTTTCCGAAGGGAGCATATCCATCAGTGCGTCGTAAATCGGACGAAAATACGGATCTACTTTTTCTTTCAAATCGCCGGGTAGAAAACCGAGATGTTCACCCGCTTCAACGGCGGGACGTACGAGGATGATGCGCTCGACTTCCCCTTCCAATAATGCGGAAACAGCGGCGGCAACGGCAAGATAGGTTTTCCCCGAACCGGCGGGGCCGGTGGCAAACACGACCGCATGCTCGCGAATCAATTCAAGGTATTTCACCTGATTGGCGCTGCGCGGTTGTACCGGTTTGCGTAACATCGGCGAAATTTTTACCAAACCGACTTCTTCGCCATTGGGAACGAATGCTTTTTCCGGTTCCGCCGGCTTCCGTTGGAGTCGTTCCGAGGCAAGCGCTACTGCTGTTTTCACATCGTTACTCAATACCGGCTCGCGCCGCCCTTCACGGATCGCCAACAAATCGCGAAACACTGTCTCGATAAGTTCGCGTTCCTGCACCGGGCCGTTGACGAGAAGTTTATTCCCGCGAACCGCGAGTGTCGAAACGAAATATTGCTCAAGATAGCGGATATGTGCATCGTTCGGCCCAAGCAATTCAGGGCCAATCGCATCACCCAGCGTAAGTTCCCAGCGCGTGAGTTTTAGTTTGGGCTTACCGTTATTATTGGTATCGCGATTCGTATGCTGTCCTTTTAACAAATGTGAATTTCTTCAACAATTTTACACAACTTTAATACCAAGTTCATCCAACTGTTCCGGTGCGATTGGCGAGGGCGAACCATCCATCAGCGACGATGCTGTCGTTGTTTTCGGGAAAGCAATCACGTCGCGGATGTTTTCACTACCGCACAACAATGCGACGATTCGGTCGAACCCGAAGGCGATGCCACCGTGCGGTGGTGTTCCATACGTAAGCGCTTCAACAAAGAAACCGAATTTGTCTTTCGCTTCTTCATCGCTTAACCCCAGCGCCTTAAATACGGCGCGTTGTACTTCGGAACGGTGATTACGAATCGAACCTCCGCCGATTTCGTTACCGTTCAGCACCATGTCATACTGCTTCGCTTTTAATTCACCCAATTTATCAAAATCGTGTTCTACCATTTCGACAAATTTTTCCGGGTCGGCAAGTGCGGAAAATGGATTATGCATCGCCGACCAACGTTTCCGGTCGACATCCCATTCGAATGCCGGGAAGTCGGTTATCCAAAGCGGAGCCCACTTTTTCTCGTCGATAAGCTTAAACTCTTTCGCCCACTGCAGACGGAGATTGCCAAATGCCGGGTAAAGCTTTTCCGGTTTGCCGGCGGCAAGAAATACCATGTCGCGCGCCCGCATATTGAAATGTCCGGCGACAGTATGCAACAGTTCCGGTGAAATGAATTTTCCAATCGAAGAAATTGTTCCTTCTTCGGTTTCCTTCCACGTGATGAGGCCCGCCAGACCCATCTTCTTCGCGGCATCCTGCCAGCCGTCGAGTTGCTTCCGGCTTGCCGCTGACGCGCCCGGAACTTTAATACCTACGACGATTCCACCATTCGCAATTGTCTCATCGATGCCTTTGAATCCGCAGTTGTTTAACAGCGTAGTCGCATCCGTAATTTCCAAATCAAAACGCAAATCCGGTTTGTCTATTCCATAACGACGCATCGCCTCGTCATACGACATGCGTGGTATCGGTGGCATTTCGTAGCCAGCGACTTCCTTGAGTATCCGCTTAATCAAAGCTTCACCCATCTGCATGACGTCTTCCGTTTCGACATACGACATCTCAACGTCGATTTGGGTGAATTCCGGTTGGCGGTCGGCGCGAAGGTCTTCATCGCGAAAACATTTCACAATTTGATAATAACGGTCGATACCGCCCACCATCAACAATTGTTTGTATTGTTGTGGCGACTGCGGCAGTGCGTAAAATTCACCATGATGGACACGGGACGGTACGACATAATCACGCGCCCCTTCGGGTGTGGAGCGCATCAGCACCGGTGTTTCCACTTCGACAAAACCATTTTCCTCGTAATATTTGCGAACGACACTCGCGGTTTTCGAACGGAGTATCATATTGTGCGTTAGTTCCGGGCGACGAAGGTCGTAGTAACGGTATTTGAGCTTTAATTCTTCGCTGACGTTCGGTTCGTCAAGTTCATAGGGCGGTGTCGCTGATTCCGATAAAATCGTCAAGCGGGTCGCGACCACTTCCACTTCACCGTTTGCGATTTTCGCATTTGCAGTCGGACGCGCGGACACTTTCCCTTCGACGCGAATTACATACTCACGTCCGAGCGATTGCGCCTGTTCGGAAATATCCCCGGCGGGAAAAGAAACTTGAACGAGACCTTCGCGGTCACGCATATCGATAAAGAATAATCCGCCAAGATTGCGAATACGCGATACCCATCCACAGAGGGTAACGGATTGTCCAAGGTGTGCTGCGCGAAGTTCACCGCAGTAGTGCGTACGTAACATGATTTTTCCAAAGGATAGGGTTTATGTCTGCTAAAATTTTCTCTTATTCATTGGACGGGAAACTATCCGTCCTACAAAAACAACGGGGAATCCGCCCACCGGTGGATTCCCCGCAACGCTTTTTCCATTCGCCGGAAAGTGCTGTAACACAAGTCCGTTAGCTGTCTGCCGGAGTCGCCTCCTACCGGGTGAATACGTATGAATAGTTCACAGTAAGATCACCGGCGGTTGGTGCAACGGCGTCGAATTTCCAAGTCTGCACACGTTCGCGAATACAGGTTTCGACCTGCTTGCCGTAATTCGAGTCGGACCAGTTGTCGCTGGTGATTTGCACCTTGGATACTGTTCCGTTCGGCTTGATGGTAAATGAGAACGCTACTTCACCGCTTAAGTTCGGGTCGCGTCGCAGATAAGTCTGATAACACGAACGAATTTGATTGGCAAAGCCACCCATCTTGTTCTGAACGTCGGAAGCTGTACGACCTTTGGCAGTCGGTGCCGCACCTGTTGAACTGAGAACGGAAACTGGTGCGCGTGATTGTACGCGAGCGCGCGAGATTAAGTTTTCTACATCGGCAGGCGACATGGTTGCAAGGTCAATTTTACCTTTACCAATTGCGCCTTCGATATATTTACCACCCGCTCCCAATTTTTGTGCTAATTGTGCGTCACGGGCATTGACCCCGATAACATTCATTTGGCTAAGGTCACCGCCGGATGCGATTCCACCAAGACCCGCGCCGACGCCATAGCCACCACCGCCGCCACCGGTACCGCCGAGACCTGCACCGCCACCGAAACCTCCTGAGCCACCGCCACCGCCACCACCAGAGCCGCCGCCACCGCCGCCACCGACGCCAGCTTGCTTAAATACGCCGACCGAACCAAGTGCTGCGAATGCATTCGCGGCCGCTTTACTTGCCCGTCCGACTTGTGCGGCATGATTTGCGATGTCGCCAGCTCCAACTGCTCCTTGTTGTCCGGATTGTGCCGCCGGCTCATCTTTCGGCTTTTCGGCTTTGTTCTGCGAAGTTTGAATATCGACATTCGCCGGTACGGAAAGAGCGGGTAATTCCGACGCTTTTTCAATATCGGATAAATCAATCGAAGTCTGTGACATGACGAAGCATCCGGTTAATGCTATCGCATAACAGACAACAATAATGTAGATGAACTCCCGATTGATGTCCCGCAAGAAATTGTGGTTAAATTCCTTCGGGAACGTCGAATAGGTTGCTGTTGTTGCCATAACTTTTTTCCTTTCCTCCCGAAGTTACATTGTCGGATTGACTACAATGATATCGACCTTCTTAAATTGAAGAGCTGATGCGGTATTCATCAGTTTCAATACCCATTGGTATGTAATCATCGAATCAATCTGAACGGTAAGGTTAGGCAACGCCACGTTTTGTGCATTCGACACCTTCACCGATTGCTCCAATACTGCCTGAAATCTTGGAACGGCCAAATCCGGACCATCCATTGTCGCGGGATCGGCAAGCATTTCTTTTTTCGTTTCATTCGTGTTGATATCGGTGCGTTCCAAATACAATCCGGTCTTATCCAAACCGAACGTCACCCCTTTTGTCGCCTCTTCTTTCGAATCCGAATTCGGTACCGAACCGACCATCGGATTCGTCACAGCACTCGAACCCATTTGCGTCATCAAATAAAACATGATGATCGTAACGGTATCGATTAGCGAGGTCAAAGGAGGTCGCTTGAACGCGGCATTCTTTGTCTTGGAAAATCGTTTACGTTTACTTGGCGCAGCCATTCAATTCTCCTTGGTACGCTATAATTGACCGAAGATCGGTTCGGGAAACAGCGGCATCGTACTGCCGTCGGGAAAATTTTCCGACTTATATACCCGGCAAATGTCGAGTACGTGAGTCACTACTTTCCATGGAACGGTGGACATCGCAGCAATATGAATTTGATGGCCATCGCCATACTTCAACGACAATGTGTACTTCTTAGCGCCAGTCAATGGATCGGTTGTTTCTTTAATATTGTCGTATTTGCCGATTACGTCGCGACGAATCATGTTCAAGCGCATGCTTAGACCGTCATAGTCGTAATCGAATCCCCCTTTTTTGGGGACTTTGGGAAATTCCCAATATTTATCCACGTCGCCCTTAACGCCGTTTTTAATCGAAACTTGAAACGCGTCGGTTGTGACGTTGAGTAGTAACGAAAGGAATGGTTTATTCGTTACTTCAACACCTTCGCCGCCTCCGCCTCTCGATATATCGTTCGGGTCTCCGGGCATGATGATTTTAGGACTCGGGTTGTACGAAATCTCGGTGTACTTGATGACCTGTATGAACTGCAAAATGACGGGCAAAAGCAGTAACATAATGTTCATCATGGGTACGAGATCGGGATCGTCGTATTCCCCTCTGGCGTGACCGCCGCGTCCCCTCATCGAAGGTTTGAAAACTTGTGCCATCTGATTCTCCCCGTTTAGATGATGAAAACGACTATCTCGTTATTTAGAGGCAGTCAGCAAATTCATCAGCTTCACGGAATGCTCGTCGATCGAGTCGATGATGTGATTCGTTTTATTCTTGATAACCGATTCGAGCATTAATAACGGAATAGCGTTTACCAGTCCGGCAAACGTTGCAATCATTGCAACCGAAATACCGACTGCAAATCCGCCCGCTCCCGACGAAGAGTGACCCATCGACTTAAACTGAAGAATCAAACCGTAAATCGTTCCGATAAGACCGGCGAGTGTAGACACACCAGAAATCATCGAAAGAAAACCGGTACGTGCATTCAGCTTGGGATTAATTTCCAAAATCGCTTCGTCCGCACCATTTTGCAGCGCACGATAGTCGTACATACCCTTCGCTTCGGCTTGTTCAAGAATTGCGCCGATTACATAGGGCAACGCGCGGTCTTTACCGGAACGGCATAGCGCTACTGCTTTCTTTAAATCACCAGCCATGATCAGCTTACGAATCTCCGCCATAAATAATTCGGGATTAACGTTCGCCTTGATCCAGATCGAATAGAAGCGCTCGATTACAATAATCCAGCCCCAAGTACCGATCAAAGCAAGAAACCACATAAAGAAAGCCGCTTCGTTATCGAAACTGTATGCGCCAAAAAACTGCGCCAAGAATACCCTCATTCTCTCCTCCGTTGAGTTTAGTAAAAACGTTATCTAAATGATTTACGATTCAATTGAACAATTTGTCGAACAAACAAAAACAATATTGCGAATATAGAAGGTGTCCTATTGCTTCGCAACCTTTTCTTGTTTTTTTACATCTACAGTCGTCAGCGGTACCCGCTCAACCGGATCCGGTGCGGTTAAGACCTTAGGAACGCGCGTTAAAAGCTCTTTACCGTGCAAGTCAAGCATAGAAACCGGAAATTGCGCCTGCTGACGCTTACCCATAACCGTAAGGTTCGGAAGGTCCGGCTGCGCTTGAATGGTAGATTGCAGCGTCATTGTCTGTTGCTGTTGTCCCAATGCGATTAACGGGAAGCTCAGCATTACTGCAAACAATCCAATTCGTTTTTT
>CAZPUW010000105.1:0-8280 GCA_964589795.1 uncultured bacterium | reverse complement strand
TGTCAAGCAGGCGAAAAAACAAGCGCACACCGAACCGAATGAATTTGCTATTTCGGCGGCGGAACAAAATGTACGTTTGGTACTCGATGGCGGCGGCCAGCACAATTTGGATTATGCCGAAGATTTACTCGCCACCGCTTACCAGCAGGCAAAATCAGTATCACCAAACCTGCCGCCGTTTGCGACGAAGCCGCATACCGCATCGCCGAGTGGTGTTGCGGGTGGGCCAAACTGCACGATGTGCCATAACGGTATCGAAACGAAAAATGTCGTCGTGAATGGACGTACTTTCCCGCACGGAATACATCTTGCAAAAGGATTCTCGTGCGATAAATGCCATACCATTGAACCGCACGGCCAGACCAAACCGGAAGTCCTTGGCTGTATCTCCTGCCACCATCAGGAAGCGACCGGCGACGAGACCTGTAAGACCTGTCACCGCTATCAGCGTGCGATGTACGAGGGGACGCTGGCAAATGGCAAGCCAGTGCCTTCGGCGATGTCCAAAGCCGGTGTCGAGTGTACTTCGTGTCATGGTGTCGGAAAGGATATCGCCCGCCCGACTTCCGCGAAGTGTGCCGAATGCCACGAACAAAAAGATGTCGATTTATTGAAGACATGGCAGGAACGAACCAAAGCTGCACTCCGCGACGCCCAGCTTGAAGTGCAAAAGGGTGGGGCAACCGCGATTACACTGCGTAAAGCAATTCAAGCCGTCGTGAGCGATGGTTCAAACGGTGCGCACAATCCTGAATTGTCACTCAAGATGCTACAAGGAAAATAAACACGGTAAATGCGGCAATCTTGCCGCGTGAATAAATACGGGCGCGATTTATCGCGCCCGTTCCTTTTACAATATGATGCTCTCGTATAACTTTCCTTATGTCAATCCACTTCCCTTTCGTCAATCAGGATTTTTTACCGATGAAACAATTCCGTTCACTTTGGTTGTTTGCAACACTTGCGATATTTTTTCTAAGTCGCGCCGCCATATCCGGCCCACCGTTTCTTACCGACGATCCCGAACCGGTTGAATATCATTGCTGGGAAATTTATCTCGCATCGATGGTTTCGCATGATGCCGATGAAACCGGCGGGACTCTTCCGCATGCCGATATTAACTATGGCATTGCGCCGGATATGCAGGTGAATGTCGTTCTACCTTATCAGTTTCAACGGGTGCCGGGTACCCCGACAACGCGCGGTTACGGTGACTCCGGTTTCGGTTTCAAGTACCGGTTCATGCCGGAAACAGAACAGTTACCAATGGTGAGCGTTTACCCATCGGTTTCAATTCCCACCGGTGATGAAAAACGTGATTTGGGAACCGGACATCTCCAATTTTTTCTTCCGGTTTGGGCACAGAAAAGTTGGGGAACTTGGACGAGTTACGGTGGTGGTGGATTCCATCTCAACCCCGGCACCGGAAACAAAAATTTCTGGAATGCCGGTTGGGAAGTGCAGCGTGATTTCGGACGTAAAGTAACACTGGGTGGTGAACTGTTTTATTCATCTGCTTCATCTCAGGATGGCGAGGAGCAACTCGATTGGAATATAGGAGGTCAATTTAACCTGAGCGATATCCACCATCTGTTGTTTTCCGCCGGACGAAATTTCCGCGACAACGATTCGTACCAGTACTACATCGCCTACCAACTTACTTTCGGGGAATAATCTAAAATGGGTAGTGCGGGCGTCTCCGCCCGCACTATTCTTTACCGGTAAACGGAACACTCTTGTTCCGTCTATTTTTAATGGATTTACTTCAACAACGTAAATGACCGCATCATCATTTCATTTCCCACCTGACATCGCAACAGATACATCCCCGATGCAAGTTGACTTCCATTAAACGACAACGAATGCGTTCCCGCGCTCAAGATTCCCCAGCGATAGTTGCCAACCGCTTGTCCTGCCATATTGTACAACGTGGCGGTAACCGGCGCGGAATGCGGGAGCGACAACAAGAGATGCGTAGTCGCATTAAATGGATTCGGATACGCCGGCGCCAGTGAAAGTGTTTTCGGCGACAATTCCCGATTGCTTACTGAACTGGTGGGAAGAATCGTAAATCGCTCCGTGGAAAATACCGTAGTCGGCGGTGAAACTGTCGTACCAACCACCCACCACGTCAGCGGTTCATTCCACCGGAAATTCATAATCGAGGTGAGCGTAATTTCGGTGCTGGTTACCGAGCCATAATTCAATCCCGTCGAATCGGTTCCCTGTTTAAACCATACCGTATAAGTTGGTGTAGCACCACCGGGGCGAGTAAAACCACTCCACGAGAATAATACCTGCGGATCAGTAACCGAAGAACTGTCCGCCGGAGTCAACAAATTGATTTGTCCGCTTGGCGGTACATACTGAAATTGAAATTGTTGGGTAGCTGTTCGGTAATTGCCATGTCCATCGTCGGCCCGTACCGTCCAGATATAATTCGAATCGGCTATCGCATTGTTCCACGTAAATGTTGTATCGCTCCCGATAACAACAGAATCTTGCATACCTGCTGCCGCGAACGACCGGAATAAAACGTATGTAACAACGTCGTTCGGATTCGCAAGTATCGCGCGTTGCCATTGGCATAACATCGGTAACGAAGCCACCAGACCGTTATTCGCCGGAGCAAGCAATAAGAACTGATTCGGTGCGCGGTGGACATTGTAATCAAATGCGAAGTTTTGCGTCGAAATTCGGCTAAGCCTACCATGACTGCTTGTTGCACGAACGCGCCAGAAATACCGGTTGCCTTCCGTAAAGTTACTTATTTGAGTTGTACCACCGGTTATTACCCCGGTACTATCCATCGTGCCGAATAACGAATCAGTCGACCAGAAAAGTTTATAGGAAATCGTATCGGGTGAATTGGGACTTCCACTCGTTTGCCACGTGAATGTAACCGGTTGTGAAAATACACCGGAGTTGTTCGTTGGAGTCAACAACGAAAAAGTATTCGGCGCTTGTGGCGCAACCAATTCACGCACAGTATCGACTCTGTTGTAAATGTAATCGCCGCTTTCGTTTCCGTTATTGTTTCCCGCATTTCCCGCAGTGAAAAACAATACGTTGCCCGAACCCGCGACCGGCGCTTGCCAGTTGATGTACCACGTTACCGGGCCGCTCGATGTCCCGCCGAAATTTCCCGCTAAAGTATGATTTGCGAAATCGAGTTGTGTACCTGAACCGGTTGATACATTCGCGTTGGCATTCACTGCCGTCAAGTGACCCGCTTTCGCATTGTGGTTACTTGCGAGAACAGCAGTCTGCTGAAAACCCCAAACCCGCTGTCCGGTGTACTGTACTGTGATAGTAAGGTTATAGGTTTGCCCCGGTGTGTAGCCGCCGGTAGGAAGGTTGTTAACGTGTAATTGCCCGGTACCGCTGTTCAGTGCAAAACTGTTGTGGCAATCGGTACAGGTAATCCGGCTCGCTGCCGAACCTGTGTAATTGTTTCTTCCATTACCGTTATTGTGTGCGAATGCGAAAGGTATGCAACTAATGAGAAGCAAAAATATAGTTGTGGTGCGTAACATAGATTCCCCCGTTCAAAGCGATTCTAATTTAACTTAATTTATTCATAGCGGCATAGGTGGTGCGTAGAAAAGGTCTTGCGAAGATGTGTTGATGATGATACGCAACTGACTGTGGTTTTGTCAATGCTTTTTGATTCAAGTCTAAGACACAACACACAAAACAATTGCGCATATTATTAAAAGCATGTCGCCGTTAAACACAAAACGCGGTATTTCTACCGCGTTTTTGTTTCTTTTATTCGTTATCTACTTCAACAGAATAAATGACTGGGAAAGAGCTCTACTCCCTACTCTACACTGCAAGAGGTATCTCCCCGATGTCAAGCCGTTCCCCTGAATAGACAGATTGTGTGTCCCCTCGCCCATCACTCCCCAATCGAAATGCGACACTGCTTGTCCTGCGATGTTATACAACGTGCCACTCACCGGCGCAGAATGCGGAATTGTCAAGAGAAGGTGTGTCGTTGAATTGAATGGATTCGGATAAGCCATCCCTAGTTGTAAAGATGATGGTTGTACGTCATTGTTCTCGACCGCATTGACCGGCATCAACGAAAACCGTTGTTGCGAAAATGTGTTTGTAGGTGGATACTGTGTATGTCCCACCACCCACCAAGTTACTGGAACATTCCACCGAAAAGAATCCATATCAGCGAGTGTCACAACCAACATGTGGTCGGTGCGCGCAAAAAACCAACTCGAATCGTTTCCTTGTTTCAACCAAATTGTATAGGACGGTGTGTCGCCCGGATCCGGGTCGGTGATTCCTGTCCACGAAAAGAGGTTCATCGATGTTGTCACCGAGCTGTTGTTGGCAGGAGTCAACAAGGATATTGTACCGGTCGGATTGGTTGGCGTAAAGTAAACAAACGTGAATATAGAATCCGCCCACATAATGTTTCCGTGTTGGTCGCTCGCTGTTACCGACCAGTGGTAGAATGTATCCAGAACCGCACCATTCCAT
Organism: uncultured bacterium; assembly: GCA_964589795.1. GTDB lineage: Bacteria > Electryoneota > JAOADG01 > JAOADG01 > JAOADG01. The sequence goes on along the minus strand of CAZPUW010000105.1, from coordinate 3,780 downwards.
GTGAAGGTAGTATCCGACCCCCGGTACAGAGTATCGCGCAGGACACCATCCCACAGCGACGATTTAAGTAGTGTGTAGGTAACAGTATCGCCCGGATTCAAATCGACAGTGTTTTGCCACCGGAAAACAACCGGTAGTGCGGTGACACCGGTATCATTAGCCGGTGAAATGAGTGCGAATGGCTCCGGCGGACGTTGCACGTTGAAGTCGAATGCCCACGACTGCATGCTCCAGCGGGCGTTACCGTGATTGTCGGTCGCGCGCACTTTCCAAAAATAACTGTGCCCCAAGGCAAACGTATCGAGATGGATACTTCCCGCGAACACATTGGTACTGCTGTCGAAATTAAAGAAAGTAGAATCGAGCGACCAGAATAATTTGTAGGTAACTAAATCGCCCGGATTCGGATCGCCGTTTGCCGCCCACGTAAACCAAACCGGCCCCGAAGCAACGAATCCGCCATTCAATGGAGTCAGCAACGAAAATTGATTAGGCGGCAGCTGGTTGAGTACTTCGCGAACGCTATCCCGCCGTGCATAGCAATAGTCGCCACTGGTACTGCTGTTGTTGTTACACGCAAGCCCTACCGTGTAAAACAACACCGTGCCTGATCCCGCCGTCGGTGCTTGCCACGTGACGTTCCATGTTACCGGCCCGTTTTGTGTCCCTGCAAAGGTTCCTGCGGTGGTTTGGTTCGCATAATCCGGCCCGGTTCCCCCTGATGTCGCCGATACATAATTATTTGAGCTGGTTAAGTGGCCGCCGCCGGTGGTCGAACTGCTGACAAGTTGTGTCGTCTGTTGTAATCCCCACCGGTACATACTCCCCCGGCTCAGCGTTACTATAATGTTATAGGATTGTCCGGGTACATAACCATTCGATGGTAAACCACCGATGCTAAGGACTCCTATTTCATCGTTGAGGGTATGGCCGCTATGGCATGCGATACACGTGTGGTTATCGGGTGGTGAATTGGTGTAATTACTCGCACCCATACCGGCGGCATGACCAAATGCGAGCGCCGAGAAAGCAACAATGAGGATAGAAACATAGAACAAACGTATCATGGGCGACCCCGGGGTAAATTTGGTTGGATAACACTTTCACATCATAAAACAACAAAATAATCGTTCGGAAAGTACCGTAAGGTAACTATCGCTAAAGTGTACTACAACATATAGAATAACGATGTGTGTAGGTTGTTATGGATGTCCTTGCAGCGTATAGTGTTCCGGTGCGACCGGTATGGCAAACGGTGCCGGTGTACTGCTAAATCGTGGATCGTATTCGTAACTTTTTAGATAACCGGACCCACCATGATTAGCGCGATGGACATATCCCCGTTGTCTTTGCATAACCGAACCGGTGAGATAAATGTATCCGCGTTCATCTCGCGATAATGTATCGGGTGCGATATAAGGATCCCACACATCGTTTTGTTGTTCGAACGTAAAGGAAGAATTCAATGCGATAAGGTGTGCGTTAATTGCGATATTGCTACCCCGCACGCTGTTGTCACGTCCATTCGCCCATGTGTTTGCAATTAATATTCCCGTCGGTTGCGCTTCGGTGTCGGTCGGCATTGCCGCCTCACTCACTAATGTCAATCTATCGGTCATATCGGAAGTGACGCGATAATAAGGTGGCTCGCCTTGCGAATAAACAATATTGTCCATAATTCGAATATTACCCGCCGCGCCAACACCAACTATTCCATGTACACTACCGCAAATCCAAAGGTCACCATCACAGAAAATAGCGAAAGGAGAGTCGAATGCCCAAGAAAAGGGAAAATGGTTAGAGTTACCATCGAGATATGGCGACCTTGTTCCCGTATGCCACTGCCAAATCTCACCAGTAATTCCATGAAACCAAATCCCATAAGTATAAGTTTGGTCGCTAGTAACCAACCATCGGCCGCGGTCGCCCGCATAATTGCGCAAACTGGTCGCTTGCGTCGGAAATGGTGTAACTGCGGCATGAATAATAATATTTGGACTTACCGGTCCCGCCCAACCGAGTAGATTTCCTCCGACAACGACCCGCGAACCAAAATATGCGCCGGGATGAATGGCAATGTTGTGATTTGTTCGTATCGGATGGAAAAATGAATCACCACCAAAAAACCAAATCGATTCACCAAAGCGGGTAGTTTCCTGATCAGTTAGCCATTCATAATCGCTCGAATACAACTGCTCGTTTCGTCCGGGGCGCTGACGGTCGATTGAATTGGTGCTACCGCCGCTCATCGTTGGTGGTGGTGACGCGATTGCCAAATGGGTGGAGTATGGGGATTGTTTAGCAATGAATGCGGTTCCCGCCAGCAACAGCAGAACGAGCAATATTGTAAATGGGGAAAGGAAATATCGAAAACGGAACATCGGCCCTCCAATCGAATCATATAATCACATTGGGACGACGCGCGAATAGGCATAGAGTTCGCGTAGATAGTCGGATGTATTTATAATGCAAATTCTATAGGCAAAAAGCAAGTGATTCTTCGTGATAACACGAGAAAAACACCGATTCCCGATTTTGTCTTTTCGGTGGTATTTTCCCTTAACGAACAGCAAACAGTGAAAGGATTTTATGAAAACATTAACCAAATGGATAGATGGTTTACAATTTGTCTCGAATTCGGAAAAAGGGCAGGGTCTCGTACTCGCATCGAGTGCCGATAATGCGATTCCCACCAATGGCGTTTCGCCGATGGAACTCTTGCTTCACGCGACCGCAGGATGCAGTGCGATGGATGTGATATCCATTCTGCAGAAGAAACGTCAGGCGGTGAAGGGTTTTACCATTGAGGCAATCGGTGAACGCGCCACTGAACACCCGAAGGTATTTACGAAAATCGAAGTGGTGTACCGCTTCACCGGAACGGCACTTGATCCCACGGCAGTAGAACAAGCAATCAGATTGAGCGAAGAGAAATATTGTTCGGTGATGGCGATGATGCGGAAGGCGTGCGAAATACATACCCGCTATGAAATTGCCGAAGAGTAAACTCTGATAAAAAAACGGCAGACATGATTTGTCTGCCGTTTTTTATCGCTTTACCGCTACAATCATAATTCCCGGTGATAGATTTACCCCGCCCCCCGTTAGCCAATACAGGAAGTCGGCGGTCTTATACAACACAACTGTTTTCTTCGAATATTCTTCATTCGGTGCGGTCATCGCCCCTGCCGCCGATTTTACATTAAACCCGATTTGTGTCATCACTTTTGTAATGGTGTTAGCTTGTATCGAATGAAATTGGGCTTGTAATAACCGTGAAAAAAGTGTATTGCGCTTTTCACCGGTTGGTATAACCCGCCGGAGTGTCCGCTCTACAGTAAGTTTATTCGAAGTGCGCATTACAAATACCCCTCCCGGCTTTAGTAATGCAAATACTTTCTCCAAATGTTTATACGGCTCCCACACATAATAAAACACGTCGTTGGATACAAGCGCATCGAGTGAACCATCGGGTATCGTTAAATCCTCCAACGACCAGGCAAGGTGGGTTTCAAATCCTTTTTCACGCGATGCCTTCACCCCCTCGTCGAACGCATCGGAACCAATCGCAGTCCAACCCCGGTCACGCGCCATTTCTAAGAAGTGACCGAAATTCGAGCCATAATCGAGCACCGTTCCTTTTTCCGGTCGAACCGCCTCTATTGCATCCAAAATTCGATTTTGGGATTCAATTTTAAACTCGGCATACTTCGCTTCGATTTTGGGATCGTTGTAAAATGTCTGTGCCCAGTTGCAACGGATTTCTTCGATGGTTGGATG
>CAZPUW010000104.1:0-8290 GCA_964589795.1 uncultured bacterium | reverse complement strand
CGCCGACAATTTTTCCGCTGGTGAGTGGGATAAATTGGTAGATGCTTCAAATGAAGGGACAATCTTTCAGACCCGCCGATTTCTTTCTTATCACCCCGCTGGAAAATTTCAGGATTGTTCGCTGGCATTGACTAAGCGCGGGAATCTATTCGGTGTTTTTCCTGCGGCGATTCGTGAGCGTATATCGGATACCGGCAAAAAACAACCATGGTTGATATCGCACCCCGGTGCAAGCTATGGCGGTATACATACCCGGAAAATTGTTGGATTTGATGAAACGCTTGAAATTGGGCAGCTTTTATTGGAAACAGTTGGTAAGTTGGGATTGGCGGGCGTGGAAATGACGCCACCACCTCTTCCATATCATAAAGTACCCTCCGATGTCTGGAATTTCGCGTATTCACAACTTGGATTTCTTTTCCGAAAACGTGATTACACACAAGTTGTTCCCCTTTGGATCGGTGATCCCGCTGAGCGGTACGACAACAAAAGCCGCGGTGCCTTACGGCATTCGATAAAATGTGGTATTGAAATTAAAGAAGTCGAATTGTCGGAAGAGAACTGGGATATTTTTCATCCGATGTTAGTAGAGAATCGCAAGAAACACCATGTTACACCCGCACACAGCCGGGAAGATTTGACAGTTTTGACACGGTTAATTCCAGAAACTTTGCGATTGTATTTCGCATACGATTCAACCGGTAAAGTTGTCGCGGGAACGTTGATTTTTATTCCCACTCCACACTTACATTTAACTTTTTATATAGCACACATGCGTGAGCACGAAGATTTAAAAGCAGTTATTCCGTTGAACGACTTCTCAATTCGTCAAGCTCTTGCGGCAGGTGCGAAATGGCTTGATTTTGGTATTTCGACGGTAAATGGTGTTCCCGGCCCCGGATTAATCCGATTTAAAGAAAATTTCGGAGCAGTAGGCGCCTGGCGTGATGTATATTACAAAGAGATTCTGTAACGAGATAGGCATAAGTAAAGTAGAGAAGATGAATCAACAACAACGAAAATTACTTAAATCGAAAATCCACCGGGCGCGAGTCACGGAAGCGAATCTTGACTATGTCGGTTCGATCACGCTTGACCCAATCCTTGCCGAAGCGGCGGACTTCTGGGAACATGAGAATGTTCTCGTGGTATCTGTCACCGGTGGAGCACGATTGGAAACGTATGTCATTTACGGCGAACGCGGTAGCGGTGGAGTGTGCCTGAACGGTGCTGCCGCTCACCATTTTAAACCCGGCGAAGAAATAATAATCATGGCATTCACATGGTCGGTCGAACCGGTGACGGCTAAAATTGTATTTGTCGACCCGTCCAACTCCATTATAGATATTCAATCCACTGAACCCCCACTCTGAGACCCGTCGCGCAAACTTCTGGCTGATGACGACAACGGCGCTTTGGGGAATGACCTTCCCCGTCATTAAAAGCGCATTAAATGACGCCCCGGCGATGTTGTTTGTTACCCTACGCATGTTGTGCGTAGTGCCTATCCTTGTAATTTATTTGAAGGCGACTCACAAATCATTTTGGTTCCCGTTCAACAAACATGGATGGGGTTTGATTATCTCGTACACCATCGGTTTTATTTTACAGACATACGGATTACAACATACTACGGCTTCGCGGTCGGGGTTTCTGACTTCACTATATGTAATATGGGTACCATTTCTTTCGATGCGAATAGCGCGGGAAAAAGCACCGAAAGTTGCCCGACTTGCGATACCACTTGCCGTAATTGGAACCGCATTGATGATGCGCCTCGATATCGGCGGGCGATGGAATATTGGCGACTGGCTAACTATCGCATGTGCGGTCTCATTCGCATTTCAGATTGTTTGGACAAGCAGGATTGGAAACAGCGTCCACCCGTTTACGATGGTACTCTATCCCTCTTTATTCACTGGTTTGGTTAGTTTGCCTTTGTTGTTCACTTTTCATCGGGAAGCACTCGCGGCGACAAATTGGTCGACTTCCTTATGGGTAGCAGTCGCTTACACCACGATATGCGGCTCCATCATTGCGATGGGGGTAATGAACAAATACCAACCGAAAACGAAGGCAGTGACAGCATCGCTGATTTACACCGGGGAACCGGTATTTGCGGCTATTTTCGCGACGTTATGGTTCGGAGAACACCTGACCGGATATGAGTTAGCCGGTGGTATTATGATTCTTCTTGCTAATGTGGTAGCACAGATTCCGTTCAAAAAACCACATATCGTAGTAACCTGATTTATCTATTTTGACGACGAATGGCTTTCGATTAAAGTATTGGCGTGTTACTTTCTATTAACTTGGAATTCCCGTACGAAATGATGCAAACCAGCCAACAAATGCTTGATGTTTCTCCACCTTGGTGGATGTGGGTTGCATTCCATTTGGTTGTGTTCGTTCTTCTTGCAATTGATTTGGGATTTGGACATCGTAAAGTTCACTCACCGAAATTTGGTGAAGCGATTTCATGGGTAGGGTTTTATGTTTTTGCCGCCGCGTTATTTGCTGCTTGGTTATACTTCGAATATGGAACACAAACCGCTATTCTGTTTGCAACCGGTTATCTCGTCGAATATTCGCTGTCCGTCGATAACCTATTTGTATTTGTATTAGTCTTCTCTTTCTTCGCCGTACCACACCATTACCGTCATCGGGTTTTGTTTTGGGGAATAATTGGTGCATTGATCTTCCGCGGACTGTTCATTGGAGCGGGCACCATCTTAATCAGTCGATTTGACTGGATATTGTATATTTTTGGTGCATTTTTAGTTTACACTGCGGCTAAAATGTACTTTACAAACGACGAAGATGAAGTCGATCCATCCAAAAACTTCGTTTTAAAGTGGTTTCGCAAACACTTCCCGATTACCGACCAGTTCGTCGGTGCTAAGTTTGCGGTTAAAATAGATGGAAAACTACTGCTCACGCCGTTGGCATTGGTTCTTGTTTGTATTGAAACGACTGATATCCTATTCGCCGTCGATTCTATACCTGCAATATTTTCAGTGACGTCGAACCCATTTTTAGTTTATACTTCGAATGTGTTTGCGATACTGGGCTTGCGTTCGTTATTCTTTGTTTTAGATCGGTTGCTACCACTTTTCCGTTATTTAAAAGTGGCAATAGCAATCATTCTTGCGTTTATCGGTGTTAAGATGTTAATTCATGTGTGGTACGACATCTCATCGAATGCAAGTTTGGCATTCATTGCAGTTATATTGACGGGTTCTATCCTACTATCGGTAGTTGCAGATAAATACTTAGCGAAAAAGAAGTGAAAAAATACTGATGAACACTGACTCAAAAAGAATCCTGATGGAGAATCATAAATGACTCTTTTAGGAAAACTCTGCTTCGCTTTCGCTTTCAGTATTCTATTTTTGTGGTCGGCATGCAAGAAGGAACAGGAACCAAATCCGGTTGTTCCTACCGATACCACTATCATCAGTTATCCTGATACAACGATACCCGCACCACCTTCCAACCTGCATGCAGTTTTACTCAATTCTCACAGTGTCGCATTATTGTGGCAAGACAATTCACGTCGTGAAACCGGATTTCGAATTGAACGCAGCGTCGCCGATACCAATCACTACGAAGCTATTGGAACAGTGGATTCGAATGTCGTGGCATTTACCGACAGTGTTGTAAATCCGATGGGTTTGAATTTTTACCGGGCATTCGCATACAACTCGTACGGTAGTTCACCCTATTCTAATATCGACAGCATTGTCGTACATACCTTCGGAAGGGCAGACCAAGAAGCAATCGCACCGACATTAATGAGCCGTATGTATGAAACGGCTCATTTGGTTGATCAATATCAACGCGGTTATGCCGCACTTCACTCATATCCCGATACACTCGCGTTCTTACCGCAAACAAACGGTTCATACGAAAAAGTTACCGGCGATACTTTACGAGAATCAGTTCGGTTTAACCCGGACATCTGGCGTAATCCCGCCCTCACCCAAGATTCGACGTGGTATCGATGGGATTTATACAGTGGCGATACGGTTCGACGGGGAAAATATTCATACGAAGTGAACGGAAAAAGACTGGGTTCGGATTCGATTGCGAGTGATACCGGCACCGTCCGGTTCGATTTGCAATATTTCGGTGTCGGGTGGGGTGGCGCTTGGAATGATTATAGTTATTGGCTAAGCGGTACGTTTTTCGAACCGGTAGATTTACAAGGTGCAAGTTATCAATGGACTGGTATTGGTATTAGTTATGCAGTCGATTTGACACCAATCCGGTGGGTATTGAGCGGTTCATCGACACGTGATGCGGGTGGCCAGTGGAATATTGAATTCGATTATGCACAAGTCCCATTTATGACTGCAAGCATCGATTCAGCCGGAGTTGGAAACTATCGACTGAAATGGAACAATTTCGCTACACCATACGGTTTCCGCTACAATCCGTAAACTGAAGCAATAAAAAAGTGAGGGCGGAGAACCACCCTCACTTTCAAACAACCGTGTATTTACTGCGCGACGGGCTCTGCGAGTAATTCTTTTTCGATAATTTCGATAAACGATTCCTTAGGTAGTGCACCAACCTGCATCATCGGTTTTTTACCAACAGGAATGAACAGTATGCTGGGAATACTTCGAATTCCGAAGACAGCGGCCAATTCCCCTTCCGCTTCGGTATTGACTTTGTAGATATCGAGTTTCCCTTCGTATTGACCTGCAAGCTTTTCAAGAATCGGCGCAACCATTTTACAGGGTCCGCACCAGTCAGCATAAAAATCTATAATTGCAGGTTTGTCGCCCTTAAAATTCCATGCCTCTTCATGCTCGAAATCGAACACTTTATCGATAAACTCTTGTTTTGTTAAATGATGTAACATTGTATCTCCTGTCTGATAGTTGCCATTATGAACTATAATACGAAAATTTTTCTTGTTTTGCTAATGATGCGTACTTGCCAGATAGGAGTAGGTTTAAGAAGCTGTTTGAAAGCTCAAGGAAAGATTAGTCATTCGTTTCATTCGATTCGGGTTTATCTGTATTGTCCTGTTTTTTTTCTTTGCGATGAAATGAAAGGTTCTGTAGATAGAGAATACCGGAGATTATTGTAACAACGACACACAAAATAATCAGCGCATGCAATACCGGTATTACAGTAGTATCATTCAAATACTCGACTTTAATTCCCTTTAACTTCAACACGCCACGGATGTTGAAATATAAAAGTGTACCAATAAGAGTGCCTAATTGTACTCCGGTTTTCGCTTTTCCCCACTTTGATGTCGCGACCTTTTGTCCGGTGTCGATCGCCCATATTCGAAGCATCGTTACACCAATTTCCCTTCCGGTAATGAGGGCAATATAAACGAATAGATTCAAGAAAATTGCAGAAAACTCGTTACGCAGCGCGATTAAAACAAAAGCGGTTAGTGTGAGTATTTTATCAGCGAAGGGGTCAATAAATTCGCCGAATGTGGTAACTTCATTGCGTTTGCGGGCGATATACCCATCGACGGCATCGGTTATCGCAGCGATAACAAAAACGAGCGTAGCGATGATTTGTGCTTTAAGATTTTCGGATAGAAACAGAACGACGAATACCGGAACCAAACACAAACGTGCCACTGTCAAGTAATTAGCAACGGTCGCCTGCCATCGAATCTGCCGCCAATTTAAATAACGCTGCGTTTCTACCGAGCCGGTTTCAGTAATCGTCTGAGTTTCCATAGATGTGTTACGCACGGCACTGGATTTATGATCCTTGTTTAATAATTCCTGCAACTCATCGCGTAATTCGGCAATTTTCTTAGTTACCCGGTCGGCGATAGCTTGCCATGTGCGAGGTTCATCCGGCAACGCAAATAAATCATCAAGATTGATTAGATTACCGATAATAATATCAACTTTTCGAAACAACCGTGGTACTTTTGCACCAATCGGTAGCACTTCTTCTAACCCACTATGATAAATCGGTAATGCTTGTGCGCGAGTCCGATACAAAATCATCCCGACACCGGCTTTACCGCGGTTGATATTACCGGTTCGAGTTCTTCCCCCTTCGGCATAAATCCATAACATATTGCGGTCTTTTGCCAATTCGATTAATCGAAGCACACCGGGTTGCGTAAATCCGGCACCACGAGTCAACGGAACGCTCTTCAGTTTCCGCATGAGATAGCTAAGAAATTTACCTTTGAAAAAGTTTTTTTCTTCGGGGGCATGGTATGGCATCCAACGATACCGGAATAGACTTCGCCAAAAGAAAATGGGGGGCCCAAGAAAGAAATCATCAAGCATTGATACATGATTGGGTAGGATTACCGAAGGTATACTCAATTTGTCTAATCGTTCTCGGTGATGTACTCGTGTCCTTTGAAGCCAGAACATGAACAGACCCATGCACCCAGCAACAAAAACATGAAGGACATAGCTATCAATACGACCTATCCATGAAGTATTCCATTCGCGATAACGTTCGAGGCGTTTCGCTTTTTCCGGCGAAATGACTACGGGAGTTTCTTCTTCGGTGGGAATGTTCATCGTTGGATATTCACTATTTCTTCGATACTCGAATCGGAATAATATGCTTGCAGTATTTCACGGTAGTTTTGTCCGAGTGTCGCACGAACTGCCGCTCCGGTTTGACATAGACCGGCACCGTGACCCCAACCAGCTCCAATTATGGTACACATCTCATTCTTAATATCAATTAAGAATGCCGAACTCGGAAGATGCGTATCGGAAAGCGCCCGACGGATAGCCAATTCGCCTTTAATTTCGACCGATGAAACTGTACCGATGATTTTTATCCGATGCAATCTTCCCGACGGTCCCCGTTCAAGTGGGTCAATGGATGAAACAATTCCAATCTGCACGCCGGTTGCCCGTATTATCCATTCACTTAATGTAATTATATCAATTTCTTTTTTCCAGCGATAGTATGGGCTGCAATAATCGAGGGACGCGGGATACGGGTGACATTTGGGATTGCAATAGTCATCGGTGTCATTGTTTGTTATGGCAGAGACAGCGACATTTTCGGAATCGATTGGTGAAACCGTAGAATGCGATACGTTATCGCATCCATACAATAATCCGGGAGTCTCACCTCCCCAAATCCGTTCTCCGGGTTCAAACCGTCCACCACAGGTTTTAGCGTACCGGGCATCTGTAATCCGCCGTTTTCCCGCAGAATCCGTTGTCACAAGTACCTGACCTGCGGTTTCCCTTGTTGCTTGGATACTGCTTTCTTTCAGTTTTACCGAGCCATGATAACACTGACAATGGTCATCGGAACAGACATCAAATGGTGCGCCGGGGTGGTGAGTGCCAAGGTTTGCGAGTAACCAGCTTCTCGCGGCGACGGTTTGCACTTTCAGGAATTCGAGCGGCAAATCGGCAGGCATTTCCGAGCTATTCACTACCGCAAGATAATCTTCGAGAGGGGTTTCAATGACGGCGCATAAACCATCCGTCAAGGAATACAAATGCACTGCACCACGATATTGTAGATCGTGCTTGGCATCCCAGTGGAACCCAATTCCGACACGAATGCCGTAAATTTTCAATTCGGCATCCGGCGATAACGGGCGCAAAACGACGGGGGACGGCGCAGTTCGCCAACCCATTACAATGGTGGGATCTGAAAAAGGACGTTCATCGCGATAGTACAATTCGCCATCAAGTGATTCAGAACGGGCAATGGCAACGGCTTGTGCAAACAACGGATCGGATGATTCCGGTGGTGTTGCAGATTCTAATGCAAACCATCTTCGGGACGAAATCTCTCCTTGCCCGGTTGCACCAACTACACCCGTTGGAAACGAGTCATCGAACGGCTGAGAGCCGACCCGTGTTCGTTTACACCAAGCAGTTTGACGTATGCCGGCAAGTGAGAAAAACTGTTCTTCACCAGTGCGTAACCGTTCCGCAGCATCCATAGTCTCGATGGCATATTCGCCATTTACACACCGGACAGTTATTTCGGTTTGATTACGAAGTACAGCAACACAAACGTTCAACGGTGTTCTTTCTTTAATTGAGTCGAAACAAAACGAAGGTATACACCACTAACCAACGCCAAACCAGCGCTCAGAATAAGCCACACCGGTTCACCCGGAGAAATAAACCAAAATACACCAACCACGACAAAAAAAGACAATAGGGCAATGTGGGCAGTTAGCACTATTCTACGAATTCGCGTTAAAAAGAGTAACCGACGATGGCGTCTCGGGTTAAAACGAAATGGTATTCCGCTCATACTGGCTGCTCCGAACTCTCTTGTCTGGTAAACCGGAAGT
>CAZPUW010000103.1:7259-8422 GCA_964589795.1 uncultured bacterium | reverse complement strand
AGAATAGTTATAATGCCATTGTGGTCTTAGCAAATAAACGACATCCGTTGATGAATATTCGTCTGGGAGTAATTTGCCAATCGTAGAAATTAACTCATCTGCCATGCTCCAAGGCATGCGATCATTTTCGGCTGATTGGACATATCGTAAATTTTCAGCCAACATTGAGAGATTACTTATACAAGTTTTTAAGCGTTGGAAAAAAGTTGGGAGCAACTTTTGATGAGATGCATCTAAAGCTAAAGTGTCCTCACCTGTGAGTATGATGTGATTTCGAACTAATTCTGAGGCTTTACTTGTAGCATTAGCTAAGATTAGTGGTGCAGCAAAACTATAGTTTAGAGTATGGAGGTATTTAACTGTTTTTTGAATATAATCATCAGTACGGCAACCACGACGTATAAAAGATTCTACACGAATTCTTCTTTCTTCATCTGTCATAACTGTAGATTAAAGTTCTGATATTTCAAAGTCTTCAGTTTCTTGGTCGTCTTGTTTATGAAAAGAAATTGAGAGATCGTTGAAAAAGTCAATAAGTTTTTCGACGTTTGCTGGATGTGTTTCGACAAAACTATCACTAGTTAACGCTTCTTTGATTAAATCTTTGTGTTCATTTAACAAAGTAGTCATTTTAGTGTTTTTGGAATTTGACAAGACTTTTAAATCGTTATAAATATTCGCATAAACGGTTAAAGTATTTTCGTCTTGTTCAAATCTTACACCGTTTATAAGTGGACCGTGAGTTGTTTCTACTAACAATTGGTTAAGTAATACTTCTCCATTCTCCAAGGTGCTACGTGCATCTGCAAAATCAATTTTCTTTCTTTGGCAATCGAGTAAAGCAAATACAACATTCGATGCAGTTTCCCCGGCAGAGTAAATTGCAAGATCGTTGTATACTGGCATGATGTTCTCCTGAAGTTAAGTGTAAAAATCTTTTACAATATCTCACATAAACTTTCGCAAAGTCAAATTTAGAAAGAGGTTGCAGGATCAAATTCGTGATTTTGCTTTAAGAAAGTGTAAAATTTATTTACAGTGACATAAAAATACAATTCTATAACGATAGATAAATACAACAGTAACACACAATTCTAAAATAATTTGGTCGTTTGGCCGATTTGCAAAAACGAATTGCCCTTGGAGTCTGTAGGTTTTTAATC
>CAZPUW010000103.1:0-7249 GCA_964589795.1 uncultured bacterium | reverse complement strand
AACTATTGGTATTTGATGAATTGTGTGCTTAAAAAAGTATGTCTTTAATCATTCATCACATTCCCCAAACCAACAATCATCCGTACCGAGTGATGCCCCACCCGACGCTTTGATGTAGAGGAACAACTGCATCTTGTATCCGACCATGAACCGGTAGGTCGAATCGAGTAGCAATACCCCCAGCGTCATCTTCTCATTCACTAATCCGACAACTTCCTTGTTCGCAAAGTCATCATCGGAAATCGAAGCAAACAACGCCGTGAGTTGCGCCATCTGATTCTTCATTGCCTGCGGGAAGTCCGGCGCTTCCATCGTTTTCGCCGCCTCATCGAGTTTCATATAGCTGTCCCAATTATCGGAGACGGCGGCATCGGCAAAACCAAATCCACAAAAGGAGAGATAGCGCAGTAATTCGAGTGTGCTCCGTTGTTTCGGGGTCGGGCGGTAGTCGAGCGCACCTTCGGGAATTTTTCCGTGAAGGTGAATACACGTGCGGCACTCTTTGAGTATCGCATTGAGAAGGTCGGTTTTTGATAACATGGTTTGTCCTATCTGATTGTAAGATACCGACTCGGAGGTCGATGCTGTCCGGTTAAACATTGTTAGTAACATAATTATAACATAATTATAACGGACACCCCTTATTGCGATTCAACTTAGCTCGTTGAAACGTCACTTTTGTCATAAGAGCGCACGTTAGGAAACGTGCAATACCCATCACCAGTTGCCGGTTACCGGCGGAAATGATCCCAGCCGCGGGGTTCGAGCGTCTGCTCAGTGCCATCCTCCGCCACAATCAGCATACCACGCGCGGATTCCACCATCATCCCGATTTCCGTGATTTCCGTCTTTGTCGCATCCGCTACAGCTTGCACTTTATGCACCGGATGCCCTGCACTCACCGTGAAAAGCAATTCATAATCCTCACCGCCATGCAGTACCAAATCCTCTTCCGTCACCCCTTTGTAGAACGGCGCGATGTGCGGCAAAACCGCATGGAGCGCGGCATGGCGCGGGATAAGGTTCCACTCGATTCGCGCCCCGCAATTGCTCTGGCTGCAGAGATGCCCAAGATCTGCGGCAAGCCCGTCGCTGATGTCGATGCACGACGTCGCGAGTTTACTCTCGGCGAGTAATTTTCCGAAGGCGATGCGCGGCTCCGGTTCGTTGTGGATGCGCGTGAAGTAGTGCAGATATGGCGGGACGTGGTCGAGGATATATTTGCGGTTCATCCGCAGACCCGCCGCAGAAGTGCCGATTTGTCCGGTGACGAAAATACGGTCACCCGCCCGCGCACCGTTTCGTTTCATGATGCGGTCAGGGTGCGCCTCCCCCAACAGAAAAATATCGATGACAACCCGCTGGCCGCTGGAGGTAAGGTTCCCGCCAATAACGACCGCACCAAATTCGCGGAGCCGCTCTACCATTCCTTTGTACATCCGGTCGAAATTCGCACTGGCGTAATTTTTCGGAAATCCGAGTGATAGCAGGGCAAAGCGCGGCGTCGCCCCCATCGCGGCAAGGTCGGAGAGATTGACAGCAACGGCGCGGCGACCGATGGTTTCAGCGCCATCTTCGTCATGTTCGCGGAGGAAATGCGTCTCTTCATAGTGCATATCGCAAGTAGCGATGAGCGCGCGGTCTTTTGCGACCCGAATTGCCGCACAATCGTCGCCAATCCCCAGAATGACATCGGGCGGGAGCTCGCTACCGACAAGGGTTTTGATGCGTTCGATGAGGGCAAATTCACCTACGTCGGTTACACTCGGGATTTGATTTTCAATCGTCATACACGCTCACATTCCGCGGTAAATTTCTCCCAAAAGGGGTCGGATTCGGGGTAGGTTAATTCGTATTGTTTGCCGTTCTCAAGGTAATGGATTCCATGTTCGCGGGGAACAATTTCACCGACGATGGATGCGGCGATTTCATTGTCGGATAGCCGGGTAATCACATCATTCGCTTTGTTGGGACGGCAGGTGAGAAGCAGAGTTCCTTCACTACTGACGGGGTACGGGTCGATTTGGAACAATTCACACACCGCACGCACACAAGGAGGAATGGGAATCATTTCTTTGTGAATCACCATGCCGACGTGTGATGCCTGCGCGATTTCGTACAGCCCTCCCCACACGCCACGCTCGGTGGCATCGTGCATAGTAGTGACACCGTTTTCACGCAGACCGACACTCGCCGCGACGGTCGCATCTTTCACTACACTCATTTGCCAATAGAGTGCCTCAGCTTCCTTAGCAATCGCTTCGCCGCAAGCCGCGCGGATTCGGTCGGGGAACGTGACACCGAAGTGGGCGGTCGTTTCGAGTGCCGCTCCTTTGGTGACAATAACGACATCACCGGGACGCGCCATCTCGGGGGTGATGTACGATTTTTCCGAACCGATTGCGATAACCGTGCCGGCACCGATGGTGGGAAATGCGCAACCGGCGTACCGCCCGGTATGGCCGGAAATAACGGCGAGACCGATGTTGTCGCACGCACGATGAATGACATCCCACAAGATTTCAAAATCGGATGACGATAAATCGGCGGGAAGATTTAAATCGAGGGTGATGTACTTCGGTTCGAGACCGGAGGTGACGGCATCGGAAGCGATAATCTGGATAGCGAACCACCCCGCGCGCTCCCAACCAACCTCGGGCATGACCCAGAGCGGATCGGTCGTCGTCGCCATCACCAGACCGTTGCCGAGCGAAACGATACCGACATCGACACCGTTACGCGGCCCGACGAGAACTTCGTGTGGACGACTCCTACCTAAGCGGGGAAATATCGTTTTTTCAAACGTATCGGCGGAAACTTTTCCGAATTCCAATGTAGTGGTGGGTTGACTACTCACATTTTACCATTCATTGCGATGAATGCGACCCGCTTCGTAATTATCACGCTCCGGTCGTACTTCATCCGGGTACCCGACGGGAATCAAAGAGAACGGAATGACTTTGGGGTCGGTGATTTTCAACAATTTTCGGAATCCGTCCATACGGTCATCGCGGGGATAGACACCGACCCACACACTGCCGAGACCAAGGTCGGTCGCTTCGAGCAAAATGTTTTGTGTGGCGGCGGCGCAATCCTGTACCCACATACCGGGATTGGTTTCGCGGTGAAGATTACCACAAACGAGAATAGCGGCGGGGGCCTCGTTGCACATCCACGAGTAGGGGTGGAACTCGGGAATCGCGTCGAGTAAATCGCGCTGGTTGATGACAATGAACTCCCACGTCTGCTGATTCCCGGCGGAAGGAGCCGCCATTGCCGCATGTAGCAGGCGGTCGATTTGCTCCGCGGTGACTGGTTGTTTGGTATAGTGGCGGATACTTCTGCGCTTAAAAATCGTTTCCATCATTTCATCCCCCTGTAGCTACGTTGTTATGGTTGTGTAAACTCCATTGTTCATTCTATTTCTTTTCTTTCGCATAAAGCGTGAGGTCGATTACAACTTTCCAAACTTGGTTCGGGTCGAGCCGCCAGACGCGCATGTGGTAACCGTGGCGCTCCTTCTGGTTATCGTGCGCGGCAACAGTAACTTCGCCAATGGTATAACCCAATTCACCACTCGATGCGACGTCGCATCGTACTTGTTTCCATGTTTCGTGATCGGGTTTAGTGGATAACCACGCTTGCGCGGCATCGATTCCGGTAATGGGAAAGTTCTGTTGGCGCAATAAGCGGATGTCGTCGGCACCGGTTTGTTTGAATGCACTAACCACTCCCTGCTTCCCGGCGATGGTGGCGAAAACATTGTCGGCAATTCGTAAGGAGCGGTTGTCATCATCGTTCTTGCGACTCGGAACCTGATTTTTCGCAATTTTTTCGACCCGCAATTCCGGCAAATAGGTTGTGCCGCTATCTGGTTTAGGGTTGTTGATGCCGCTATCGAAGATGGCGAGCCATTTCCCGGCGGAACTTTTTCGCCATATCGTCAAGTAATGCCCGAAGATAGCGGGAGGCGTAGTATCGGTCATGCACATCGTCCAACTACCCAAGGTGTAACCAAAGTCGTCGGAGAAGGACACTTCCGATAAAGCGGGTTCCCACTGAAGTAACGGACCGGGTTTTGGCATCGTGCCATAGTATGCTTTGGCATTAGCGATTCCGGGATTCAAAACGATGGCGGAGTCGTCAAGATTGGCAAGGAAGGCATCCCGCATCCCCATCGTTTTGGCAGAATCCGAAAATGCGCGGTCGATGGAAATCAAGACCGGCTTTGTCGTTGCCGGCTTTTTGGCAAAGACAGTTAGTGGGATTAAAAAACATATTACAGCGAACCAACAGTGTTTCATACCAATCCCCGGTTGAATTGATTTTACAAATAATAGCAAGAAATTACTCGGTTTCGTTACAAAATCAAATCGAGCCCTGTAAAGCAGTTACGGAGTTTATTTTCAGGGCACTTACAGAAAAATACGTAAAAGTGCAACAGGTCACATGTGTTGTAATTATTTAGAGTATATTGAAAGAACGTTCGCGAATGTGTGTCTGATACGTAAAACGCTAACCTGACTTGATCTATAACACATCGCCAACTTTCTTAGGTTATCGCCAATTTATGTAATGCAATTACGGAGTTCACAATGAACCGTTTGCTAACGATTATTGTTCTGTTGTGGGTCAGCGCCGGTTTAACGACAGCGTTTGCCAGAACCCCCGAAGAACTGACTCAAATCGCCCAACGGATGCTCAAGGGCGAAAAAGTTTCTCATGCCGATAAAGTAGCCGCTTATGATACGTATCGTGCAATGCGTCCGCAACGACCGGCACAACCGCCTTCGATTATGACATCAGGCGGGCCGGACGGCTACGGTTATACGTTCAAAGATCAATTAGCGCCGGGTGGACCGACGTACGGTTGGATAAACACAATCGCATCCGACTCGGTTATTGGCGATATGGCTGGTCAGGATGACGGCTCAGTTGGCCCAATCGGTGTCAACTTCCCGTTCCAGTTGTACGGAGTGGATTTCACTCAGATTTATCTCGGTTCGAACGGATATGTAACGAGTGGTGCGTTCTACGATTTTAGTTTTGGTGGATTTCCCGTCGGAGGACCATCGGGTATTTACTTTTGGGCTGACGATATGTACATGAATTCTTATTCCCGTGTTTCAATCGCCCGCTTGACTTCACCGACACGGTTTGTTATTACTTATGATAGTCTGATTTCATACGCAGGTGATTTTGTTACCTGCCAAATGGTGTTGAACACCGACGGTAGCATTCTCGTCCAATATCGTGAGGTTGCGGGAGGTACGCCGACAGTTGGTATCCAAAATGATTTCGGCGCTTATAATCTCAATTACGGGATAACTCCAACCGCCAACACGGCGATACTTTATAAAATACCATGTGCTAACCCCACACTCAGCACACCGGCAAACGGCACTACCGGTGTTAACGGTTCCTCCACCACCCTAACTTGGACTCCGGGACTTTGCTCGGTCAATTACGACGTATATGTCTCTACCGACTCGAACTCAGTATTAGCATTGTCACATTCAGTACGGGTGGATAGCGGACTCAGTGCGACATCGAAAGTTGTATCGATTAACACCAACCGAATCTACTATTGGATAGTCGCGGGACGCGCGTCAAACGGCGAAGTCGTTGCGAGTAAGATGTTCCATTTCGGAACGTCTGCGCAAATGACGGGAGCATTTACGATTGGTAACATTTTTCAAGATTACCAATCGTTTACCGCGGCACTAAATGATCTCAACACATACGGTGTAGGAGCGGGGGGAGTTACTTTCTACGTCAGGAATGGCACGTACAATGAAAATGTTGTTGTCAACGCGATTCCGAATGCGAGCGCTTCCAATCCGGTTACTTTTCAGAAGTTAACCGGAACAGTTACCATTTCACCGCCGGTTACGAGTGGATTTGATGCTGGGGTAAAATTAAACGGGTGCCAGTATGTAACATTTGATGGAATCAATGTTACCGACAACAGCAACGGGACAAATTACCTTGAAGCGGGATATTGGGTAACGAATGCGTCCGGATCACAAGGCGCACAAAATAACACAATTAAAAATAGTACGATAAGAATGCGCGTTAGCGCTTCTTCAGACGCAAATTACCCGGTCGGTATTTCCCAAGCTTACAACAATAGCGCTGTTCCAACCTCTGCCGCGGGTACGAACAGTAATAACAGCTATCTCAATTTAGAAATTTCGAAAAGCCACATCGGCGTTTACCTGCTCAGCTACAGCAATTTTCCAGACCAAGCAATTGAAATCGGCAGCGATGTTATGGGAGTGAGTAATTCGAACCGGTTTATAATCGGTTCTGCGTCGAATGACACGATTGGCGGCTACGGCAACGGTTACGGCATTTTCGCTACCAATTTGGGAACATTAAATGTTCATGACGTCGACATAACAAACGTCCTAACGAGCGGCCTGAGTGGTTCCGCAATTGGCATATATCTAATCCGACCGTTTGGTACAACCAATATTTACAACAATCGGATTTATACGCTCACTGCCGTTGGAACCGGTTCCACATTCAATCCGGTGTATGGCGTGTGGAGTGATAACGGTAATACGACACCAGCTCCAGTGCGACTGTATAACAACATGATTTACGGCTTGGTTTCTGCGGCAGCCAACGCAATCCAAACAGCGAGTTACAATACGCTCGGGATATACGCAATTAATAATATTACAATCGACAATAATTCTATATTACTGAATCAGTTGTCGGGCCCAAACCTACTTGCGTCTTCGGCGGATATTGAATTGACAAGCGGAGGGGCCGATACAATCCTTAATAACGTGATTACGAATTATACTGCAACCCAGTCGAACAACACCTTCCACGTCGGCATATACGATAACGGCGCCACTTCACTCCGTTCGAATTTTAACTGCTTCTATATTCCAAACGCTACGAATGGAAAAGTTGGTTTTATCGGCGGCAGCTATTATCCAACATTGGCAAATTGGAAATTAGCTCAAACGAATATTGATTCGATTTCGCAGAGCGGTAACCCATTATTTATCAGCTCAACGTCACCCTACAACCTGCACATTACCCTCGGACAACCATCTTCGCTGGTAGAAGGAAAGGCATCCCCACTCGCGTTCGTCACGACTGATATCGACGGCGAAGCGCGCAGTGTCGGCGCACCGGACATCGGTGCCGATGAAGGGGCTTTCCTTGGAACTAGCGTAGCTTTGGTAAAACCAGTTGGCGGTGAAAATTATTTCATTGGTGCAGTTGATTC
>CAZPUW010000102.1:1246-8458 GCA_964589795.1 uncultured bacterium | reverse complement strand
GGTATTGACACCAGCAACCTTCTTGAAGACGACACCGTCACCGACCAGATCGAGCGAATCGTTCTCCTTTAGAGTATAGTCGGAGAAGGCAGTGAGTTTGTCCCCCTGCTCCGCTTTCACACCATCAATAAATAGATCGAAGTTCGGATTCGCACTCGACTTCTGAATACCACCGAATTGCAGTTTCAGCTTAACCGTTCCGGTTGGAACCGGAGATTGATCCAACCGGTAGGTCTGGTAGAAACGGGTGAATCCGGCATTAATCGCCGATTGTAAAACCCAGTCATGGTTACCGAGCAAATTACCATTCACATCATAAAACAGGGTGCGCGCTACGATGTATCCGGCAGTGTAGGTCTTGATATAGAGATAGCACGAGACAGTGACTGCCGAGAGTCCGGTGACATTTACAAAATTGGTTTTATCCGGATCGGTGAGCAATGAAGCCATCGCACTATCGGTAGTAATCTCCATCGATTGGGTGCCGAATAACTTTTCAGTTGTTGAAATTGTGATTTGATTTGCCATGTCAGGTTATCCTTTCACCAGACCATTTGTTCAAAATTGCCATTAATAATTAAATTTGGTTCCGCTATTGGGCACTGCGGAGTTGTCACTGAAATGCTGTGTGAAGGTTTACTTTTCAATCGCAGTCCGCAGGCAACGAGGTAACATTCGTACTGTGTCTCCGGTTGAACTGCGGGAAGAATACCGGAACGTGCATTACGTCCCGGGATAATTACTGGCACACCAGCCGCATCGACATCTTGACGCTCGGCATACAATTCATAATGAGTGACGCCGTAATCGTTGCGCAGCGACCACTTGAATTGCAGACCAATCTCATTATTCGCTACCACTGACGATACCTGTGTTAACAAAGGTGTCTCCACCGCATCGCCGAGATAGCGGGTGCGATAATTTCCGGGCTCGCCAACTTCGATTCGATAACGCGAAAACACGACCAGCGCAGGAGCGGTAAAGAGCAATGCATAGCGACTGTCGCGCAGTCCGGTGATGGTGAGTGTGCCATCGGTTGCCACTGTCACTACCCGCACCGGCAGCGAGCACCATTTCCCATCGCGTTGCACTCTTGCCAGCAGGTCATACAACACTGCGCTTCTGCCCACGGGAAGACCACTTAATGTCAATATCCGGTCTGCCATTAGTTCGCTCCCGTTGGCATAGCTGCCGCCAGCGCATCTAATTGCTCTTGAGTCGGGGCTTCGGCAATGGCGCGTTGGAGAGTAAAGACCTGTTCGGATAAATCACGCGTTACTTGCTCACGCTCGATCTGTTTGATGGTCGTCATCGCTTTGCGATCAGCATCGGCAAGCTGTGCTACCGTCTTGCCATCGCCACTCTGGAGCGCATCGACGGTAATGGCGAGACTATTGCTCCAGTTGCTCACGACATTGTACTCGGACATTGACCGAACGAACAGTAGCAATCGTTGTCCCGGGTTTACTTCGATGGAGAACGACTCGGTGCGGACATCGGATTCATAGAGTAGTTTCTTACCGGTGAGTGTGGTGCCGGAGATGGGAGCATTGGTAAGTGGTGATAACAGCGTTATGGTCTTGGTGCCGGGATCGACAGTGCGAACTATTCCGCTTTCGTTACCGACGATGATTCGTTGATTCGGTTGAAAAGACATAGTGCCGGTATAGATGATTTCACTCGTAGTGGAGCCATTCCCAACCGTTGTGGTCGCATCGTCGGTTTCGATCTGGCGGCGCTGTTTAGTTGGTGATTCATTTACACGAACGATGGCATCGGTGTGATTTGCTTCGAGCACAGCAACTGATATATCGACCGGTAGCGATCCGGTATTGGGCAACAATTCATAGACACGAACGAGATATTGCACGATCTCTTCGTGGTCGAACAGTAACGGTTTTGTCCAACTAAAAAATAATACATACTGGTTGCTTTGCGGTTGGGAGATAACTGCGGCACTATCGCCGATCAGATTGGTAGAGTGGGTCTGTTGTTGGAGCGCCAGCGAACGGTTTTGCTCCTTGCCGGATTTAACCGCATCGATGCCAGCCAGCATTCCGGTAATGGTTGTAATCGAACCACCAAAACCGATCTCCGGGACATCGGAAAAATAAAACACTGCATTGGCAATATTGCCGGTTGCCGTAGTGGAAAGTGTGGCATGAGTGCTATCAGTGACTGCCGAAATAGTAAATTCGAGTGGGGAACTATTCGCCCCCGGATCGATTAGGGTTCGCTTGCCGATATAGGAACTATCGAAACTGGTGCCGTTGCCAACCATCGCCTGTGAACCGCTTGAGAGAGAAACCGTTCCCGGTAGGCGCATATTCGATAACACACCGTTGCGAATCAAGTCATTCTTGGTATTGCGCACTTCAAAATCAAAGGAGCCACCGGGCAAAGCGGTATTGCCGCGCAGTTGCTCGAAAGTATAACCTGCGATTTGTTTGGCAATGACCAGCGCGCGCAGTTCCTGCAGCGACGATAAGTGCGCCGATATTTGCTGACTCGCTATTGATGCCGCTTGATACGAATCGAGTGCCAGCGATAGTTCACTTGATCGTTGACTGGTCGGGTACAGTTTCAGTTGAGCATTCGAAAGCGAAAGCACCGGTGCGTTTGGTTGCGAAGGAATCTTGCGGGTGAGTAGCAACTGGTCACCATTGCCATCTTGGAAGTTGATCAGTCCGTTACGTAATAAATTCCTTAGCTCGGGATAAACTGAGAGAATATTTTCCACGGTAAGGCCGACAGGTCCATCGGCACCTCCGATGCGAAATTCCGAAGCAGTTGTATGGGTATCGGTGTTCGGTGCATGCAACCGTTCATCGATCAATAGCGAAACTGGCTCCCGCAGATCGGTAACCGAACCATCGGTTTCAATGTGGGCGAGCAGTACCTCACCGGATTGCGGGGTGTTGTCGGTGCGTGATACAATACTAAAGGAGTCGTCGCCATAGATGTTGTATTTGTCGCCAGTCAGAAAGTGCGATACTTCGTGACTTGATATTGTCGTGTATTGTAAAAAGACATAACGATTCGCTGTCGATTGAAAGGATGTCGTTTCTATTAATTCAATCCGTTTGCAACTGATATAAGCGACACCGGATGCGCAGAGGTAGTCTTGGATTCCCTTGGAAACAAGCAATCCCCGCACCACACCATCACTCACCAGATCGGATTGCATGGACGACAGCGCTTCCTCAATCCCGTCTTGCTGGTACTCGAGGTCTTCGATGGTCGGCTTTATACCGGAGAAGTATAGTAGTTTCTTCATTTGCTTTTCTTAGTCCACGAATAATATTTGCGTTTGGGTGTGCGCGGGTTTAAAGTCATATATCGCTTGTTGCAATTGCTCGCGCCGGTGTTCCGGCAGTCCATTGCTGCCAATACTCACCGTAAAGCAGAAATTCCAGACCAGCTCACTGGCACGGTAGACCCGATTCTGGCGGTATTCGACATAGTCGGTTTTACCGGCATCCTCTTCGGAAAAGAGATGCGTCAGATTGATTTCCGCTTCCAGCGGTTGATCGTTAATAGACAGCAAAATCATTCCCTGCGGGTCGGCATAACTTTCGACGATCTCCCGGCAGACAAAACCGTGCGATTCAATTAATGCCTTTAATCCCGGCTTGGTGCCAATCCACCGGCAGGTATTCGGCCAATCGGTGAGCCGAAGAGCCAGTGACTCATTCGATTCTACCGGATAACGGCGAGTCCCGCGTCCGAGGGCAATGGTATCGAGATCGCTATTACGTTCCGGCAATGCGTAATAACCATCGTCCGGCTCCACTACCTGCGCATACCATGACAACCGAATTCTGCGGATATCGCTTTTCGCATCGTCGAGCACTTCTCCAATCGCCGAGAGTAACCCGTACAAAGCACTATTTTCTGTGTCCTTTTGTTTGCGGATACCGGGCAACAGCATCCAGAGGAAATCGCCGATCACACTCATCAGTAGAAATTCTCCCGCTTGAGTGCCGGAACGGATTCGCCATCGGTGGTCTCGACTGGTTCGATAATGATACCAGTGTCCTGGTAACTGCGTCCCTTGAGGAAATGCTCGATAGTAAGCGCTCCCAGTTCCAAAAATTCAGTGGGACCACAGAGCAGATCCTGCGCAGGCAAGAGTAATCGGACGTTGTACACGCCATCGATATTCAGAATCGCTTGCAGCAAGCGCGCAACTAACAATCCCTCACCCAACAGCAATTTGTCAGTGTGAATTTGAATCACTTGACGCGCTGTATTATCGATGGTTTCACGATCGGCATCAGAGAAGCGCCATACATTGACCGATACGTCGATGGTGCGCTTGCTGGGACCCACGACCCGTACGTCACTAGTGAGTGGTTTACGTTGCCGCAGATAGAGCAATACATCCGACAACAATTGCGATGATGGCATGCCATCGACACCCAAGACCACAACTCCAACCGTCCCGGGTCCAAAGGGAAAATCATCGAGGATCTGTACCGACCGAACACCCGGGACTGACAATGCCCATTGCTCGTAGGCGGCACGGTTACCACCGACACCGATTGCCTGCCACGCAAGTTGGGCACGCTTGCGCAATGCACCATCAGTCTCGATGTCACTCCCCTCGCGATAGAGGGTTGATACCGTTTTCCCATTTGCGAGTAAAAAATCGTCATTGATGACACTGGTAATTCCGGAGATCGATGTCACCAGTCGCGTAACCGTTCCACTACCAATGTTGTAAGCAGTGCCAATCGCTTCCGCTTCCGCCAGCACCCGAACGAATGATTCATTTGCAGGAATTGTCGCCGGTTGTATCGTCGAAAACCGGTATTCATTACCGGATGAATCAGCTCGGCTTTTGACAATATTACCTGCCGGAATCGTCAAGGGATTTGCTGATGCCGTCCGATTGAATGTGATCCAGAGTTGCGCTTTATTGCCGGGCAACCGTTCGACTCCGCACTCGCGTGCGCGCAGGTCGAGCCATTCACCGGTGGCGCTCATCAGAAAGCCCTGTTGTGCCACCTTGAATACAAAGTTGTACAGCGATGCGATGACATACGCGAAAATCTCCAGCAGATTGCGGATTCCGCTCGAGGTCGAGAAATTGGTGAATGGTGTTTTACTTGCAACCCGTTCAATCAATTCATCGCGAATGTCAGTGTACGATTTCACTTTGTTGCATTCCGTTTCAAATCATCGATACTCTTTATTCCATAACCCCAAACGAGTGTATGGGTGTCTTCGTCACCGACCGCTTGAAAACTTGCCCGAAACGATTTCTCAATACTTTCAAACGAGATCGCTTCCACCCGAATCGTCGAGGCAACAACGCGGGGATCGCGCTCGATGGTCTGTGTGATATAGCGCTGTGCCAGTGCCCGGTTGAGCGGAGTGTCGTTGCATCCTAGCATACCAAGCAATCCGCAACCGTATTCAGGATGCGGAAATAGTTCTCCCGGTAGGGTGCGCAATGCATCGGCGAGATCGTGGAGCAGACAGTCGCGTCCGGTTACGAGGGCAAAATCTCCAGTCGCCGAAACGACAAGGTCGCCATCATTATCGAATGCTAAATCGGTGCCGAGATGCTCAAACATAAAAAATCCTACATTATTGCTATACCCATTGTTACCCATATAGACCCATTAAATTTGCAGTCGCGGTACTTATTGGGTATAATTGGATATAATTGTGTATCAAATTGGATTACCCATGTCTATCACACTCACTCCCCAGATTGTCCGACTCATCGCTGAAATCGATGAGTTCAAGGGTTACTGGCGCGGAGTTTCTTCATTATCGACCGATGCGCTGCGAACCCTCCGGATGTTTGCAACCATCGAATCGATTGGTTCTTCGACGCGAATCGAAGGGGCAAAACTTTCCAATTCAGAAGTGGAAATGCTCCTGCGCGGCATCGATATTCATTCTTTCCGCAACCGTGACGAAGAAGAAGTCGCCGGATACGCTGATGCGATGCGATTGATAACCGAGTCGTTTGCTGAAATCGACTTGACCGAAAACCACGTGAAGCAATTGCATAAAATTTTGCTTGCGCATTCCAGCAAGGATCAGTGGCATCTCGGCGAATACAAACAGCATCCCAACCATGTCTCGGCATTCGACGAAACCGGTCACGAAGTCGGTGTGATTTTCGAAACATCTTCACCGTTGGAAACTCCGCATTTGATGCGCGAACTAATTGCCGATATCGGACAACGCTTAAGGGCAGAATCGGAACACCCGTTATTGACAATCTCCGAGTTCACGGTTCGTTTTCTCGCCATTCATCCCTTTCAAGATGGCAATGGACGCGTCTCGCGCGTGCTTACCAACCTATTGTTGTTGCGTGCCGGATACGACTATGTCCAGTACAGTTCACTCGAACAACAAATTGAACTGCAAAAGCAGGACTATTATCTGGCGCTACGAAAGACCCAATTAGACCTCTGCGATCCCGCTTGGAATGAGTTCTTCCTGCTCACACTCAAGCGGCAAAAGGATCGTTTACTCGAGCGGGTCGAATCGCAACGCGAGCAACAGTCGTTACCGATTCCCGAAGCAATTATCCGCCTAGTCAAAGAGCGTGGTCGTATTACGATGTCGGATGTTGTCAGCCATTACCGGTTCAACCGCAACACGATCAAAAAGCATTTGGAAGCCCTCGTTCGTAGCGGACAACTGATACCGCACGGAAAAGGACGTGGTGTTTATTACACCATTGTCTAAAGCGACAACAAGACAATGAATCACTCCGTCTTAGCGACCTGCGATAACAGCGAGTCGCTCATTGGTTCGATCGGTGGTGACGTCGGAGAACCGAGATTGCCTGTATGGGTGTGGGTGTTGAAAAAAGTCATAAATGAATCACCTAACACGACTTTCTCCTGCGCACTCGCACCCAACTCGACATGCGGTGACGACAACGGTCCTAACAGATCGGAAGAACATGTGCAGCATTTTTCCATACGTTTGGTTTCTTCGATAGTTAGGCGGAATGACGTCAGAACATGATCCAACACACACCTGTGGTGCGCACCAGAATTTCCGAGACACTGATTCGGAAATTCGCCTAACTCTTGGCTTTCTCTACCTGTCATTGCACAGACCATGTTCAGACTAACACCCGCGACACTGCCCGGTTTTCACCAGCTCCTGATGCCCGTAGAATAGTGACTCTGCGATTGAGTTCGGCACTGCGTCGTTGTAACTCTTGTGTTTTCGCAC
>CAZPUW010000102.1:0-1146 GCA_964589795.1 uncultured bacterium | reverse complement strand
ACCTCGTACAAATCGGCAAGGAACAAATCGAACGCTTTCTTTTCGCGCTCATCCTGTATCTCCGGCAGAAAAGCACCATGTATGACCGCATTGCGATTTCCCGGACGCGCCATGATCGCACCTTCGTATTTTCCACCATGAAACCGGCACCTGCCATTCGCTTGTGCTGGTTGTCGGCATTGAGTTCCTTTTTTCGTGACGACACCACAGACGGAATTACCATTCAGAGTACCTGTAACACCTGAGCGTTCTTGCGTATCTGGAACCAGCGCAGTTAGCGAGCGCGCCTTGACGCGGTGCTTTTTACTGGAAGTACTGTCATTATTGGATTTCTTCATTACCGGTTTCCATTCGAATCATGGTGGTGAATGAAATTCTTTTTGTTATTCTCTTCAGACCTTTTCGTACCTGATTCAGACCTTATAACCTGAGGTCTGTACTCGAATTCGCAGTAGGAATCGGTCGTTACGATGGCGAACAGACCTCTACACACCTTATCATATAATCCGTTCTCACCTGCGCGGGCACGGGCACACACGCCCGCAGGAGGGGTACAATCGAGGTCTGCTGAGGTCTGCACCCGACCGGAAAGCCGTATCCGGTAAGGATTCCGGTGTGCAGACGTTGCTGCATACATCAGCAGACCTGGACGGAATGACAAGCATTTAACTGCGTTCAAGGTCTGCCGCACAAACGGTTGAGTGCGCTGGTTCATGCATTCTCCGGCGTGAGGAAATAGAAATTGTAGCGGCTCTGGCTCACCCCTTCGGTTGCTTGCCGGATGCGGTAACCGGCGAAGTTGCGGTCGACCATTCGCCGCAGGGCATGTCCCAGTTTGGTTTGTTGCGAGCGGGTTGTTCCGTCGCTGCGCAAGGCAGCGAGCAATTCATTCGCTTCGCAGAACTCATTTAATTCGGAAATCTTTACCGGTTTCTCTCGATGCTTCTCCCACCACGCAGCGACAAATTCCCGCCAGATCGCATGGTCGGGATCGGCAGATTCGTATTGCGACTGCAGATTACCGAGAAAACCCTGTATCCCAACTACTTCGAGAATGCCACCGATCATCTGCGACCAATGCTCGAACGAACCGAGCGGTTTGGTATAGGGCGGCATGCCCGCATCGACCCATGCCTGAATGAGTAC
>CAZPUW010000101.1:0-8478 GCA_964589795.1 uncultured bacterium | reverse complement strand
CTCTCCGAAGCCAAGCGTGTCGAATCACTTTTACAAAACGAGTCCAAGGCATCTATTCATGTATAGAGTCTGTCCGCAATGAACATGTTATTGGTTGCACTTGCAATACTCGGTATCGGTGGTCTTGCCGCATTGCTCATCCACCGGAATCCGAAGTTTGCAAACGGAATTGGTTCCGGTAGTGCCGTCTTCGGCTCGCTTTTGGGACTTATGGCCGCGATACTCCTATTGTTTTCATCACCACCATCGGAAACCATCCGCCTGCCGTGGTCAGTTCCGTACGGAACTTTCTACATTGAAGCTGACGCATTATCGGCTTTTTTCCTGATACCAATATTTCTCTTAACCGGGCTCGCCGCACTCTATGGTGCTCGTTATCTATGGGAACCAAAGAACGAAAAGCGAATTGGTAGCCATTGGGCATTCTATAATACCCTCGCGGTAAGTATGGTGATGGTGGTGATTGCGCGAAATGCGATTCTTTTTCTCATTTCGTGGGAAGTAATGGCACTCGCTTCCTTTTTTCTGGTCACGATGGAAGATGAACGCGAGTCGGTGCAACGTGCCGGATGGATCTATTTGGTATCGACTCATCTTGGTACGATGGTACTATTTTTCTTCTTTATACTGATCGGAAATCAAGCCAGCTCACTTGATTTTGACCGCTTTGTGATAGCAGGTTCGCAAATTCATCCCCAAGCGAGTTTATTTTTTGTACTTGCCCTAATCGGCTTCGGTTCTAAGGCGGGCATTTTACCGTTACATATCTGGTTACCGGAAGCGCACCCTGCCGCACCAAGTCACGTGTCAGCATTAATGTCGGGTGTGATGATAAAAACCGGTATCTATGGTATCATCCGCGCACTAACATGGTTAGGTCCACCCACTACAGGTTGGGCACTGACTTTGATTGTGATTGGTAGCATTTCCGGTGTGATGGGTGTATTACTTGCATTGGCTCAACATGATTTGAAACGGTTATTAGCATACCATAG
This sequence comes from uncultured bacterium, assembly GCA_964589795.1. Taxonomy (GTDB): domain Bacteria; phylum Electryoneota; class JAOADG01; order JAOADG01; family JAOADG01. Next base: position 7,483 of record CAZPUW010000101.1, on the reverse strand, counting down.
CGTTGAAAATATCGGCATCATCTTTCTTGGATTGGGTATTGGTCTACTCGGTCAAGCGAACGACCTGCCGGTGTTGATTCTTCTTGGCTACGGTGGTGCGTTACTCCACACCTTAAATCACGCTATCTTCAAAGGCCTACTATTTCTTGGCGCGGGAAGCGTTCTGCATGGAACCGGTACGTTGGATATCGAACATACCGGTGGATTGATGAAGCGGATGCCGTGGACAGGAGCACTATTTCTCGTAGGAGCGGTTGCTATTTGCGGACTTCCACCGCTGAATGGCTTTGTCAGTGAGTTTATGATTTTCGCTGGTGCGTTTCAGGGGATTCAATATCTAAACGCATTGAGTACAATTCCCGGTATTATCGCGATAGTCGCACTTGCGATGATTGGTGGTTTAGCGGTTGCGTGTTTTACTAAAGCGTTTGGAATCATTTTCCTTGGAAAACCACGTTCATCCCACGCGGCAGAAGCCCATGAATCAAAACCAGCGATGCTGATACCGATGATTGTACTTGCTGGTTTGTGCGTTGTAATTGGACTTGCCGCACCCTATACTCTGACGCTTCTTAAACCGGCACTTAATACCCTCTCGACCAACGTCGCCCCCACGGATTTTGTTAAACTAACCAACCAAATTCAATTTCCTTTAACTTATGTTGTCGTTCTGTCGGCGTTGTTCGCGGTCTTGGTTGCTCTGCTTTTCTGGCTGCGTAAATGGTCGTTATCCGGGAAAAGTATTGCAACTACCGTCACGTGGGACTGTGGTTATGCAAAACCCACCGCACGAATGCAATACACTGCGTCCTCATTTGCCCAACCATTGATGAAACTTGCGTCCGGTGTGGTTCGGTTGCGGGAACACCTTGTTAAACCTGAAGGGTTTTTCCCGAGCGAAGGTTCATACTCATCCAAATCACCTGATGTTGTTCATGAAGGATTTTGGACACCAACATTAAAGGCGAGTGAGTGGTTTCTCCTGCGGTTTCGCTGGATACAAATGGGTAGTATCCATCTTTATATACTATACATCGCTATAACATTATTCGTTTTGTTGATTTGGAAGTTGCAGTAATTCGATGATTAATGATTCCTCAATAATCCTGTTCTTTTTGTCGTTGCTGTGTGCACCGATATTGCTGAGTGTGATAAATCGAACGAAAGCAATATTTGCGGGACGAACAGGTCAACCAATCCTTCAAGTGTATTTCGATTTGATTAAACTGATGCGCAAAGGCACAGTATACAGTCAAACAACGACATGGATTTTTCGAATAGCTCCGCTTATTTCATTAGCAGGAGTGATGACGACACTGTTGCTCATTCCATGGGGAAAAATTCCGGCACCATTCACATTTACGGGCGACTTCATATTGGTGTTTTACTTGTTGGGAATCGGGCGTTTTTTCACGGTAATCGCGGCACTCGACACTGGTTCGAGTTTCGAGGGAATGGGTGCCAGCCGTGAAGTTTTATTTTCAGCGTTCACCGAACCGATTTTGTTCGCTACGCTAATAACTCTGGTCCGGTTGACAGACGAAGCATCATTAACGAATCTCTTTCACGGCATTACTCCTTTTCTGTGGACGACTTCAGGCGCGGCACTTATTCTCGTTGCGGTTATCATTTTTGTGATTTTATTGACCGAAAATTCCCGAATTCCTGTCGACGACCCAAATACACATCTTGAACTCACGATGATACATGAAGTAATGGTACTCGACTATAGCGGACCGGATTTTGCATTTATTCTTTACGGTGCATCGCTAAAACTGTGGTTGTTTTCGGCGTTACTTGCGGGGATTATAGTTCCCATTCATACCGATAATGTTCTGGTTGATGGATCGATATTTTTGTTATGTATGCTTGCCATTGCAGTCGCGGTCGGAGTCGTTGAATCACTAATGGCACGGCTTCGTTTGGTACTCGTTCCGCGAATGTTGGTTGGCGCTGGTGCGATTGCCGCCGTTTGCATTTACCTGACCTTGAAATGAGAATAAGACCATTATGATCGATCTGATTTTTGTTCTGCTTATTCTGACGGGATTTGTATTCCTTGGTTCGGGACGGTTGCAATTCAGCATTCGCACGTTAGCCGTGCAGGGAATATTGCTCGGTCTTATTCCATTGTGGGGTAGTTGGGAAGGGCTGTGGGTGCGGATGCTGTCGATTACTACGCTAAGTTTACTTATCAAGGGATTCGTGTTGCCCTATTACCTAACGCGGGCGATGCATAAATCAAAAGTTATGCACGAAGATCACCCCTTCGTTGGATTCACGACTTCGATGGTAGTAGGTATCGTCTGCTTAGGCGTTTCGTTTTGGTTGGCTTCCCGCTTACCCACGCTGGGTGGGACCCAACCGCAAATGGCGGTCGCGGTTTCGTTTTTCAATGTTTTTGTTGGGTTGTTTGTAATAATGAGTCGGCGCAAAGCATTAACACAAGTGTTAGGATATCTCTTACTCGAAAATGGTGCATATATATTCGGTGTCGCATTCGCAATCGAAGTGCCGCTGTTAGTGGAGTTAGGAGTCCTACTCGATGTATTTGTCGCGGTATTCGTGATGGGAATTGTCATTTTCCATATTAGTAAATCGTTCGATCATATAGATACCGATCAACTCTCTTCTTTGGTAGGATAGCCCACTGTGTTAGCGAACGATTTTACAATCCCGCTCCTTCTTCTAATCCCCTTGATTTCAGGCGTGCTTGCATTAATGATTCGCGCCGATATTCCGCGCCGAATACTTCTCCTATCTGCGGCTTCGATCCATTTTCTACTTACCCTTACATCTCACAATGCACCACCCGCATTTGGTGGATGGGTGGTGGTTGATGCGCTGGGATGTATCTTTTTATTGATTTCCAGTACGCTCTTTTTAGTCGCGTGTATTTTCGGCATTGGCTATTTAGCCCGCGAGAAAAAGGACGAGCAACGTGTCCATGTCGATTTCGAATCGAATTCGTTATTCGAAAATGGCCCGGAATCTTTACTCACTGGTTGTCTCCTCTTCTTCCTTACAGCGATGACTTTAGTTTGTGTGAGCAATCACCTCGGAATGATATGGGTAGCGATTGAAGCAACGACATTAGCAACGGCACCATTGATTTATTTTCATCGCCACCGCAAGTCACTTGAAGCAACTTGGAAATATCTACTTATCTGTTCGATCGGTATTGCTTTAGCCCTTTTTGGAAATTTTCTTCTTACCGTCTCGACGACGACTGTTCATAACCAAGAGCTACCGTTATTATTAGACCAACTCATAAAATCGGCTCCATTTTTTCAACCGATGTGGTTAAAAGCGGCATTCATTTTTCTTCTCGTCGGTTATGGCACCAAAATGGGGTTAGCCCCACTCCACACTTGGTTACCGGATGCTCACAGTGAAGCACCCAGTTTTGTATCCGCGCTGTTGTCCGGCGCACTTCTCAATTGTGCGTTTCTCGGAATATTGCGGGCGCAACAAATTCTTATCGCTGCTGGTCTCGCCGACTTTGGACGCGAGCTTCTGATTGGATTTGGCTTGCTCTCGATGGGTCTTGCCGCAACGTTTATTTTGAAGCAAATGGACTTCAAACGGATGTTAGCCTATTCCAGTGTCGAGCACATGGGAATACTTGCACTGGGTGTTGGACTTGGCGGAAGTGCTGTCTTCGGCTCACTTTTTCATGCGGTCAATCATTCATTTGCCAAAGGGATGTTGTTCATGGCAGCCGGCAATATCCTAACGGTCATGCACAGTAAATCCACAATAAAAATACGCGGTCTGTTGCATATCATGCCCGTGACTTCAGTGCTTTGGTTGGCGGGATTTTTCGCTATAACCGGTTCACCGCCCTTCGGTTCGTTTTTAAGTGAGTTCACCATCTTAAAAGCGGCGTTAGAACAAGGTCATATCATTATCGCAATTTTCTATGCACTTGTTCTATCTGTTATTTTTATCGTGATGGCGATGATTGTATTACGGATGAGTTTCGGTTTACCGCGCAACACCGACCCAATAGATGTTCATGAATCGTGGTCGATGATCGCCCCACCACTTTTTCTCGGACTGGTAACTTTGATGTTGGGCGTATATATGCCTCCAATTTTAGAACGGCTTCTGCATGAAGCGGCACTTCAACTTGGCGGCACATTATGACGCAACACGGTTCTACTTCAATCAGGAATGGTGAACCCTGCAACATAGCGGATATCCCCGTTCTTCCCTTAGATGTGTTCCGCGAACAGATTATCCAAGCGGTAAAAGATGGTTCTTGGATTGCGGCTCTCCATGCCGTGCCCGACTCGGAAACCAATCTTCGTGCTTATGCTGTTTTGGCTCATTCTTCATCGGGAAGTTTGAAGTTACTTTCGACTCAACTTCCTGACTCGTTCGAATCACTAACACCGGATTGCGCACAAGCAAATTTGTTCGAACGCGAGTTGGCGGAACAGTGGGGTGTGAAACCAATAGGACATCCTTGGCTGAAACCCGTAAGGTTTCAACACTCAAATCGTGAGAAACAAGTTGATGGGAGTCAACCTTTCGATTCAGATAAACTTCCCGGTGTGAGCGATTTTTTTCAAATAAAGGGTGAAGAAATTCATGAAGTGGCGGTCGGACCTGTCCATGCCGGTATTATCGAGCCGGGGCATTTTCGCTTTCAATGTCATGGTGAGAATGTTCTTCATTTAGAAATTGCCCTCGGCTACCAGCATCGTGGTGTAGAGCGGGCAATGATTGGCGGTCCTAATGCTCGTACTATTCATCTTGTCGAGACGGTAGCGGGTGATACCACAATTGGTCATACTATTGCTTATTGCCAAATCATCGAAGCGCTCGCGCGTGCCAACGTTCCAGCGCGAGCATCGGCATTACGTGCTGTCAGTCTGGAATTGGAACGCCTTGCCAATCATACCGGTGACTTGGGTGCATTAGCGGGAGATGTAGGTTTTCTTCCCACCGCTTCTTTTTGCGGGCGAATACGGGGTGAATTTCTCAACCTTACCGCCTTGTTATGCGGTAATCGTTTCGGTCGTTCGATGCTTTGTCCCGGTGGTGTTCGGTTTGATGTAGATAATGAGCGAGTCCAAGAGTTTTCTGTACGTTTTGAAAAAGCGGTATCAGATTTAACTGATTCGATTAATTTGCTTTGGCAATCACCTTCGGTAATGGATCGATTCGAAGATACCGGCGTTATCACGACCGAAGATGCCAATGAGATTGGACTTGTGGGTCTCGCCGCTCGTGCTTGCGGCATCGAGACTGATATTCGAACCGATTTTCCCACGGGAATCTATCGCTTCTCGAATATCTCAACAGCGACGTGGCATACTGGTGACGTATTCTCCCGTGCATTTGTCCGTTGGATTGAGATTCAACGTTCTGCATCATTCATACGTGATCAAATAAAATCACTACCCCAATCCGACATACGGATGGAACTTGTTCCGCTTGAACCTAATAAATTAGTTGTTTCGCTCGTCGAAGGGTGGCGCGGTGCAATTTGCCATGTCGCAATGACGAACAGTGCCGGTAAATTTTCCCATTACAAAATCATCGACCCATCCTTTCACAACTGGTTTGGATTGGCAGTTGCTATGCGTGATCAACAAATTTCGGATTTTCCCTTGTGCAATAAGAGTTTCAGTTTATCCTATTGCGGTCATGATTTATGAGGCGTGCCGATGATTGATATTCTGCGGACTCGAATCAAACAAGGACATCGCACCATCGCATACCCGATGCAAGCGGTAAACATGCCTGACCGTTTCCGTGGTCGTCCGGTTATTGATTCGGCGAAATGTGTGACGGATTGTAAGATTTGTGCTGACGCCTGTCCGACAAATGCAATCATTCAAATTCAAAACGACAAACCACAGATTGACCTTGGTCGTTGCTTATTTTGTACCGATTGCGCTGAAGCATGTCCAAATGGTGCAATTCGATATGATTCGGATTACCGGCTTTCTGCCAATCAACGCGAAGACCTTGTCACGACAGCAAATGATGAAGCGCGGCCACTGGTTGATGCACTTAAAAAAGAATCTTTACGGCTGTTCGGACATTCATTAAAATTGCGGCAAGTCAGTGCAGGAGGTTGTAACGGCTGTGAATCAGATGTGAATGTTCTATCTACGATAACTTATGATCTTGGACGATTTGGAATTCAATTTGTTGCATCACCCCGGCACGCCGATGGACTTCTCATTACGGGACCTGTCACCGAAAATATGAGGACTGCACTTCTAAAAACTTGGGATGCAGTTCCCACACCCAAAATCGTGATAGCGGTTGGCGCTTGCGCTATTTCCGGCGGACCATTCATCGACCATCCCGAAGTGAACAACGGAGTGGGTAATTTACTACCTGTCGATCTCTACATTCCCGGCTGTCCTCCGCATCCTATGACAATTCTCGATGGTTTACTCCGTTTGCTTGCGCGTATTTAGATCAATCGTTTATTTATCATTGAGATACGCTTAACAGAACTGTAAAATGAATAGCAAAACACAAAGAAGACAAGTCAAATGACTTGTCTTCTTTTATGAGCGTAGCTGGCACGCTACATGTTTGCAACACCGAACCCGGATGACCCGCTGCTAGTGGTGTTTGAGTTTTCTTTCTAACACGAATTTATGCAAGTTCCGACACAGTGCAAACTTTTGCTCAATCGGGCTACGTGATTGCAAGAAGTTTGAGTACTTTTCTGCACCTCAACGGGCACTCACCAAGCAACTCAAACTAGCTCAGCCCGAGATTGTATGATGCAAAGAGAACGCGAAGAAAACCAGAACAAAACACACACCTGTTGTTCCTGCCTGACATGTAAACGCCCACAAAATTCTACAACAACAGAAAGCAGCAATATCTAGATAGGCATTCCCTTTTTGTTGATTTGGAGGTTGCCTTATCTCCGCGTGTAGTGTTTCCACAGGCAAATACCAATAATCTTTACTTCTCAAACTCTTAAACTTCGTTTCTGAGAAATCGAATATACTTTTATATTACACATTGTTTTATTTTTACTTAAATTACCGTAACACTGTCATAAGACTTAGTCTATCGTATTTGTCGTTTGACTAATTTAAGAATTCTGCATTAAATGAAGTTTTGAACCAGTTTCCAAAGAAAACTATTGATGGCTTATCAATAGTGACTTTTAAAAGTCACGGTGACAACATTTCACTTGTTCATTAATCGAAGTGATTGACAGCCGGTCGTAGAAAGAGGAAAAAATGTATTACCGCATTCGTTACGTTTTAGAGATATGGTTGTCAGCATTGTTTCTCACTTTGTTTTTAGCTGGTTGTCCAGGTGACCGCGGAGGAAACCCGGGGTCTTGTGATGCTAATCCACCGATGGTAGTATCCACATTTCCAGTGAATAGCTCGATAAATATAGCCGTCGCGGCTAATATTACTGCCACGTTCAGTGAAGCGATGGATCCAGCGTCAATATCTTCGACCACCATGACCCTGTACCAGGGTGT
>CAZPUW010000100.1:0-8604 GCA_964589795.1 uncultured bacterium | reverse complement strand
CATAGTGGCAAGGATATGCCGCGTCGAAAGCCGCCATTAAAATCCAAGCTACTGGCAATCGGAAGTCTTCTGTTCGCCTGCGCGCTCCTCGTCGCATTTACGGTCTGGATTTTTATTCAGATGGAAGATGAGATAGCCGCAATGGGTTCCGTTATCGGTGCATCCATCGCCGGTAAGAAATCCCTCACCGCGACTTCCGGTCCCGGTTTTTCACTGAAACAGGAACACATCGGTTTTGCTTGCATCGCAGAAGTTCCCGTTGTGATTGTCAATGTAATGCGCGGTGGTCCTTCTACTGGTCTTCCCACTGCTCTTGCCCAATCCGATATCATGCAGGCACGTTGGGGAACCCACGGCGACCACGCCATCATCGCATTGACTCCCGCATTCCCCGAAGAAGTTTTTAGCGAAACAGTTCGTGCCTTTAACCTTTCGGAAGAATTTCGCACACCGGTGATTCTCCTTCTTGATGAAGTTATCGCTCACTTGTCTTGCAGTTTGGAATTACCAACCTCTGAAGAGTTGGAAATTTTCAATCGCGTCAAACCGAGTGTCCCCCCGGAAGAATACAATCCTTACGACACATCGTTCGGTGATGTACCACCAATGGCCGTTTACTTCGAGGGGTACAATTTCCACATGACTGGTTTGTCACATGACAAAACCGGTTTTCCGACCACCAATCCCGACCTCGTCCAAGCCGATCAGGAACGCCAGCATCGCAAGATTGAGAAGAATATTGCCCGCATCGAAAAGTGGGAAGAATTCATGCTCGACGATGCGGAAATTGGTCTCTTCTCCTTCGGTACTTCGGGACGTGCTTCAATGGAAGCAATCAAGCGTGCCCGCGAAGAAGGCATCAAAGTTGGTCTGTTGCGTCCATTGACAATTTGGCCGTTCCCCGACCGTGCTGTCAAAGAAAAATTATCGTACATGAAAGCCGTTATCGTTCCCGAAATGAATCTCGGTCAGGCGATTTGGGAAGTGCGTCGTGTGCTCGGTTCCGAGAAAAATATTGTCGGTGTGAATAGAGTGGGTGGCGTACCGATTCATCCGCGTGAAATTTTAGCAAAGATTCGGGAGGCAAAGTGAGTTTCGATTACGGTCAATATATCCGCATGGACAAAATGCCATTTCTTTGGTGTCCCGGTTGCGGCATCGGTATTGCCTCCAAGGCGCTATACAAAGCATTTGCCGAGTTGGGTTGGAAGAATGAAGACATCGCAATGGTATCCGGTATCGGTTGTACTTCGCGCGTTACCGGTTACACCCGCGCCAACACTTTGCATACGACACACGGTCGTGCGTTGACTTTCGCTACCGGAATCAAGCTTGCTTGTCCCGATAAACATGTCGTTTCAATGGCTGGCGATGGCGACATCCTCGCTATCGGTGGAAATCATTTCATCCACGCTTGTCGCCGCAACATCGACATCACTGTCATTCTAAACAACAATAACATCTACGGTATGACCGGTGGACAATATTCTCCCACCACACCCCAAGGTGCGTTTGCCGCTACTGCGCCCTATGGCAATGTCGAGCCCGGTTTCGATGTCGCAAAACTCGCTATCGCCGCTGGTGCTACCTATGTCGCCCGCGGTACAGTCGCCAACGGTGTTCTTCTTGAACGGCTAATCCGTGCCGGACTTGCCCATCGTGGTTTCTCGGTAATCGAAGTCGTATCAAACTGCCACACTCAATATGGCCGCCGCAACAAGCAACCCGACGCATGGCAGATGATTGAAGACATCAAAGACCGCACCGTACAAGTTTCCCGCGCTGAAAAAATGGCACCCGAAGAACTTATCGGGAAATATGTTGTTGGTGAATTGCACAACATCGAACGACCCGAATATTGTGATGAATACGAACGAATGCGTCAGCGCGCTCTTGCGAAAGAGGCGAAGAAAGTGGTGGAGGCGTAAAGCGATGAGAACATGGACACATTTTGAAGCGCGTTTTGGTGCTGTTGGTGGACAAGGCGTAATTCTCGCCGGTGCGATTCTTGCCGATGCTGCTGCGTTTTACGAAGGGTTGCAAACCGTTCAATCGCCGCAATACACCGCACAGGTGCGGGGAGGAGCGACAAAAGTCGATATTATTCTCGATACCGAACGCATTTTATTTCCCCAAGCCAATGAAGTCGATTACTTCCTTGCAATGACACAACGTGCTTTTGACCGCTTTGTTGGTGACACCAAACCTACCGGAATCATTTTGGTCGAGCCATCGCTCGTTTCCAACTACTCCAATGCACCCGCGAAAGTATACTCGCTGCCGATTATATCGATTACCAAAGCGGAAGTAGGCAAGATGGTAATGAGTTCAGTCGTCGCACTTGGTGCAATGGTGAGCATGACCCAAGTCGTAGAAGTCGAATCGGTTCGCAAATCTGTATTACGCCACGCCCCGAAAGGAACCGAGCAACTAAATCAAAAAGCTCTCGAAGTCGGACTCGAATGGGGTGCGAAACTTATCAAAGACGGGCCGGTTTACGTACCAGATTTGAAGAGGAAAAAATCGACTGAGGTATATGAATCCGAGTAAACTAATTGAGTATAATCGGTGGGCAAACGAACGCACACTTGCGTCTATTCCCACCGATACCGACCCGTCTGATCGACGGCTCCAACTATTTGGCCACATTCTCGGTGGTCTGCGATTATGGCTTTTGCGGATGCAATTCGTTCCGTTCGACAGCCCCGAATATCAGGCGATGAAGGAGTTGGTTTTTCCGAAGTCGATTACGTGGAATCAATGTAAAACCGAGTTCGAGGACATTAGTCAAAAATATGGTTCATTTTGCTCTTCGCTAAACCTCAACAATCTCGAAGAAATTGTCCACTTCCGCAATTTAGCCGGCGTGCCGCATCAGGCAACTATGGATGAGATGGTATATCACATCGTCAATCACAGCACCTACCATCGTGGACAAATTGCCCAATTGGTACGTGCCGCCAGTGGCACACCGGCTCAGACCGACCACTTTTATTACGTCAACGAATTACATCAACACCACCCATAAATCTTACAAAACTCCCTGAATCGCTTGTTACATCTTAATTATTGTAATAATTTATAGCAGGTGACTAACCGCAAATAGCCACTTTCTGTACTCCGGATTTCTACCTGAACAACTTGGTAATTCTTACATATTTCAGTCGATAAAATTCACCAAAAGCGATTTTACAAACTCTGACTCGAATGGACTGGTAATGAGAATTGCATTAGTAAAATGCCCACCTACGTATTCAAAATGGACAAAGCGACCGGTATTGGGTTTGACCCAGCTTGCGGCATATCTGAAACTCTTCGGACATGAAGTAAGAGTGCTCGACGGCTATTATCACAATTGGAATTCTGAACGGTTAATTTCGAACATCATTGAGTACAAACCTGAATTAGTGGGAATTACGGCAATGACAAATGAAATTGATGCCGCTTCTGCAATTGCTACCGAAATTAAAAAACTGCGGCACGTCCCGATAGTGGTTGGCGGGATTCATGTCACCGTATTACCGAAACGGACGATGGAAGAGTATCCAGTTTTCGATTATGGGATAGTAGGCGAAGGAGAATTTACTTTACGGGAATTGGTAGATAGGTTAGTGAATATTAATTCCCGTTCCTTGAATGATGTTTTAGGTTTAGTTTTTCGTGATAAAGATACTGTAATCGAAAATAACCCGCGTCCATTCCTCACCGAAGAAGAAATAAATTCACTCCCGTTTCCCGATTTTACCGATTATTATGGTTGCGACAAAACAGCGTTAACTGTCGGTAACGTTAGTTATCCGTTGTGTACGAGCCGTGGCTGTCCCTATCACTGCGTATTTTGTACCCAAGTTTTCGGACACACTTTGCGCAGAAAATCGAGTGAAAAAGTTATCAAGGAAATCGAGTACGCCGTCGAAAATTATGGTGCGCGTTTAATCGACTTTGTCGATGAACTATTTCTTGAGGATCGTCTCCAAACCAGACAAGTGATGAACCACCTGATTGATAGCGGGCTCTCAAAAAAAATCAAGTGGACGGGGCAAACGCGGGCGAATTGCGTTAAACCGGAATTAATCGCATTAGCTAAAAAATCCGGTTGTGTTTACCTATCATTGGGAGTTGAGTCCGGTGACGACGAAATCTTAAAGCGTATCGATAAAAGAATCACCGTAGAACAAGTGAAGAATGCGGTAGCAATCATCAAACAAGCGGACATCGAACTAACCACACTATATATCTTAGGACATCCGGGAGAAACCTACGCGACTGCAAAAAAGACGGTTGACTTAGCCATCCGGCTCAATACTACCATGATTGCGTTCGGGATGATGGTGCCATATCCGGGAACAAATATTTATACTTGGGCGAAGAATAATAAAATGGGCTACCGTTTGCTTTCAGAGAAATGGTCGAACTACGACAAATACGAGAACCAAACGATGAGTTGTGAAAATGTAACGTGGTCGCAATTGGAGAATCTTCGCCGCAAAGCTTTTCTAATGCTTTTCGTCCGTAATTTTCGTTTCGTCGGGTTGATCCAGCTATTTTGGGTAAGGCGCTCGGCAGTGATCTACTTCCTGTTGGGAAGGGTTCGTCGAAGTTTTAATTTCGCTTGGAAACCGGTTTCATGAAGTTGGAATACACACCACAAATAGAATTACATCGTGACAATTACACCATAACCGATGACCGGAGTAAATTTCAGATCGAAGTCATCCACGATTTTCTAGCGAATCACTCCTATTGGGCGCAATGCATACCAATCGAAATTGTCCATAGTTGTATCAATGGTTCACTTTGCTTTGGGATATTAGATGGATCCAATCAAGTCGGATTCGCCCGCGTCGTAACCGATGGTTCGACTTACGGCTATATCGCCGATGTCTTTGTCCTTCCCGGCCATCGCGGTAAGGGTCTTTCGAAGTGGTTAATGGCGGCGATAATGTACGACCCGCGATTGCAGGGGTTTCGCCGCTGGTCGCTTGCTACTCGCGATGCACAGGGTCTATATGCCCAATTTGGATTTGCGGTTGCATCAAACCCTGAACGTAAAATGGAAATTCTCCAACGCGACATATACAAATCGGGTAAAGAAAACAATCTTGAACTACCATAGTCAACTCCGGTGTACTTGTATAACTCTTGTAAAATTCTACGTTTTTGTTAACTTACCCTTCATTGTGTTATCTTGTAGCTTAATTAATTTCAATAATTCTGACCCCCAAAAGGAGCCAATTTAGATGGAACGCACCCTCTGCATAATTAAACCGGATGCATTCGCTGGAAACCATGTCGGTGATATTTTGCACATCATCGAACGCGAAGGTTTTCAAATTCTCGGTCTGCGCGCATTACAACTCACAAAAGAACAGGCGCAAAAATTTTACGAAGTCCACCGCGAGCGCCCCTTCTATACATCGCTTGTTGCGTATATGACTTCTGCCCCGGTCGTTGTCGTTGCGCTTGGCCGCGAAAACGCCGTCAACCACTGGCGTAAAGTCATTGGCGCTACCGACCCATCGAAAGCCGAACCCGGAACGATTAGAAAACTATTTGCAAGGTCGATAGAAGCGAATGCTGTACATGGCAGTGATTCCGTTGAAAACGGACAAATCGAAACAGACTTTTTCTTTCGCGACAACTACCTGCCGCACTAAACAAACCTCTGGAGTATTACAATGGCTGAAACCCTCAAGGAAATTCTCGGCACAATGCCGGAACAATCCACCGATGAAATAACACCTGCCAATTTAGGCCGCATCGGTATTATCGGTGGTGGTCAAATGGGCCGCGGTATTGCATGGACTGCCGCTGCAAAAGGAATTGATGTAGTTCTGATTGAACAAAACGACGAAGCTTTAAAGCATTGTATCGCATCGCTATCCGATGAAATCGATTTTGAAATTTCCCGCTGGGGAATGACCGGTTCCGATAAGCGCGCAATTATTTCCCGCATCAAAGGGGATACCAATGTCGATGCGGTAGCATCCGAATTTCTTGTGATAGAAGCAATCCCGGAAGTCCTCGATGCGAAGAAAATTCTTTTTCGTAAACTCGATTCACTTCTTAGCCGCGACGCGATTTTAATTTCGAATACATCGACGTTATCACTTACCGAGCTTGCATCGGTTACCCAACGCGCTGACCGCGTAATCGGAATGCACTTCCTGAACCCCGTACCCAAAATGGCGGTAGTGGAAATTGTCCGTGGTCTCAAAACGAGCCAAACTACTTACGATTTTGTTCGCCGCTTTGCCCAGCGTCTTGGTAAACAATTTGTCGAAGTGTATGAATCACCCGGTTACGTCACTACTCGCGTCATTCTCCCAATGCTGAACGAGGCGATGTATGTACTGATGGAAGGTGTCGCATCCGCCGAAGGTATCGACCTCGCCCTGAAGCTTGGCTATGGTCTGAATATTGGCCCGCTCCAGTTAGCCGACTCCATCGGTCTCGACGAGGTTCTGCTTTGGATGGAGCAGTTATTTCGTGATTTAGGTGATTTGAAGTACCGTCCGTGCCCCCTCTTGAAAAAGCTTGTACGAGCGGGTAACTTAGGAAAGAAAACCGGTCGGGGATTCTTTACTTACGACGATCAAGGTCGTATCGTTTCATCCAACTAAAACCGGTATCGTAGTCCCACGGGACTGCAATTTGATTAAACCGCATACGGTTTATCATTTACAAAGTCCTCTTTAATGTACTCCAGTGAGAGTCGAAGAGGCGGTCGCGAATTGTGTGAACTTCGACAATGCGCATCCGCCTCGGGTGCGCATTTGTTATTGTCGGGTGATTTGAATCGCACTCGACTCACGACCAAAAGGAGAGAGCATGACTCCAAACACAATTCTCGACGCCGCCGGTTTTGACCGTACTTTGCGGCGACTTGCCCACGAAGTGACCGAACGTGCAGGGGGCAAGGATTTCGTTCTTGTCGGAATCCAAACCCGCGGTGTACCGCTTGCCGAGCGCCTTGCCGGTATCGTCAGCAAAATTGAGAACCGCGAAATCCCGTTCGGTGCAATCGATGTTACACTATTCCGCGACGACTACCGCACGTCACTGAAAAGTGAAATCCCCCACGGTAATCAGCTTCCGTTTTCCATCGATGACCGTAACATCATTCTTGTCGATGATGTATTGTTCACCGGACGTAGTGTTCGTGCCGCCATTGATGAGTTAATCAGTTTCGGTCGTCCCCGTAAAATTCAATTGCTGGTACTCATCGACCGTGGTCACCGTCAGCTGCCCATTCGCGCCGATTATGTCGGGAAGAATGTCCCCACCTCCATCGAAGACAAAGTCAAAGTCAAGATTGCTGAAGTGGATGGCGAAGACTCTGTCGTACTTCATCGGCAGGAGGCGTAAATGACTGACCAGACAACCCATCTTCCGACCGCATCGCCGACATCACGCCACTTGTTGGGTATTCGCGGTATGTCGTCCCGTGACCTCTATCTCTATCTTGACACCGCCCGTACTTTCCGTGAAGTCCTCGAGCGCCCTGTGCGTAACCTACCTACATTGCGTGGTGTTCAGGTAGTGAATCTCTTTTTTGAAAATTCTACCCGTACCCGTATCAGTTTCGAACTTGCCGAAAAACGTCTTGGTGCTGACGTCCTGAACTTTGCCGCCGGTGGTAGCAGTGTATCGAAGGGTGAAACGCTTCTCGACACCATCCGCAATATCGAAGCGATGAAAATTGATGCCGTCGTGATGCGCCACTCTGCCCCCGGCGCACCGTGGTTCCTTGCCGACCGTATCAAGAGTGTGGTCATTAACGCCGGCGATGGTGCCCATGAACATCCGACACAAGCGCTACTTGATTTATACACACTGCGTGAAAAATTCCGTGTCCTCGAAGGATTGCGCGTAACATTGATTGGCGATATTGCCCATAGTCGTGTCGCCATGTCCAACCTCTTCGCGCTGAAAATCGCCGGAGCCATTCCCGCTGTGTGCGGGCCAGCTTCGATGATACCGCGCGATTTTGACAAACTTGGCATCATCGTCTATCACAATGTCGAAGAGGCGATAAAAAACAGCGATGCAATAAACGTCCTACGCATTCAACTCGAACGTGCCGCCGGTGCCGCTATTCCGTCGTTACGCGAATACCGCATTCGCTACGGCATCAACAAGCGCTTATTGGATAAAGCCGACCATCCGATGACAATCTTGCATCCCGGGCCTATCAATCGTGGTGTCGAAATAGACCACGATGTTGCCGATGGCGAACATAGTCTTATTCTCGATCAAGTCACGAACGGTGTTGCTGTTCGGATGGCGATTCTCTATTTGCTTTGCAGGGGGATAAATCGTGGCTAAAGCATTTCCATTACCCGATGGTTGGCAGGAAAAACACGCCGACTCACTGTTGTTGAAAAATGTCAAACTGTGCGACCCGTTTGTCTCCACCGACATCGGCAAAACCGACATCTACATCAAAGATGGAACCATCGCCGCTTTGGGTGGGGAGGCGTTGCAACAGAAAGCAGACGAAGTCGTTGACTTGAATGGTAAATTCGTTTCACCCGGTTGGTTTGACCTTCATGTCCATCTTCGCGAACCCGGCTTTGAATACAAAGAGACCGTCGAGACCGG
>CAZPUW010000099.1:0-8705 GCA_964589795.1 uncultured bacterium | reverse complement strand
GCCACTTGCCGATGCCGGTGTTTGGTTGAATTCAAAACCATTACAACCCGAAGACCTTAAGGGCAAAGTGGTTCTAATCGATATCTGGGAATTTACCTGTGTGAATTGCCAGCGAACATTACCCTATCTCAAAGAGTGGCAACGTAAGTATGCCGATCAAGGTCTGGTAATAGTCGGAGTCCATTGCCCCGAATTTGAATTTGGAAAGGATTCAGCAAATGTCGCGCGGTTCGTTAAAGCCAATGGTTTAACATGGCCAATTGTACTCGATAACAATTTCAAAATCTGGACGTCGCTGTATAACCAATATTGGCCGCGAAAATTCATCTTTGATGCTTCCGGGAAACTTGCTTATGACCATACTGGTGAAGGGGGATATGCCGAGACCGAACAGAAAATTCAGGAATTACTCGCTCAGCGTAATGGAAAGAAAATAGACATGCCCGTTGCAGGTTATGTAAGGGAAGAAGATAAACCCGGTACGTTTTGCTATCCGCAATCACCGGAAACCTACGCCGGATACAAACGCGGGCACCTTGGCAATGTTTCACCCGCCATCGATAGAGTCAGTAGTTACCCTACCGAAGATTCTTCGCCGACAAATAACACGATTTATATCAAAGGGGATTGGGAACAAACCGACGAATATCTTCGTTATGCGGGGCATGGAAGCGGTGATGACCGTCTTACCTACCGGTTCACCGGTAACGAAGTGAATGTTGTTCTTCGCGGCCCACAGGAAACGGACGAGCATCCGGTGGATGTCGTTGTTACCCTCGACGACCAACCCGTTCCCAAAGAGTGGTTTGGGCAGGACGTGAAGGAAAAAAATGGAAAATCGGTTTTGGAGTTACGGGAGCCACGGATGTACCGCGTTTTATATGGTGCGAAAAAGCATGGTACACACTTATTGAAGTTTTATCCAACAACCGCTGGTTTCGAACTATTTGCGTTTACTTTTGGCAGTTGTTCGGCGTTATAACCGAATAGAAATTAAAAAGGTGCATCTCACCGATGCACCTTTTTTTTATTCTCTAAAATAGTTTTATTCCCACGAACCGCCGCGAACGTGTTCCATCGCTAATTTACTTGCCCGGGGAAACAGAATATTGTTTTCCTTGTGCATGTGTAAATGAACGTCATGCTCGATTGCTTCAATCGACCTTAAGAAACGGCGATAACTTTCTCCGGTGTCCTCCGGTGGCGTGTAGTTATTTGTCAATTTCCGAATTTGCCGTAAATCATCTGCCGAAGAATCGTGTTCCCTAATCTTTACTTTGATTTGACCCGCCGGGTTCGAATCACCTTGCCAATGGGTTTCGCCGCTCTCTAACATCCGTATCGTGCGGAATAGTACCCGTTCTTCTGTTATCATGTGCGCTTCAAGCGCGAACCGGAACGCGCCGAATAACTTTTCCACTTGGATGATTTCAGGATGTTCAATGCCGTACGTTTTTGAAACTTCTTCAGCCAAATCGAACAATTCCGGCAATTCTTTTCGCATTCGGGCATGATGAACGGTAATGATATTGTCGATTAATTCATGTAGTGTGATGTTATTCCAGTCCGGCTCCGAGCGGGTTGCATGCGAACGGTCGAATTCAATCAATTCATTATTGACAGTTTCTACATTTACACCCATTTCCTTAGCCGCATCTTCCAACGTTTGCGTACCCCGGGTATAAAAATCGAAGCCGTGGCTTTCAAAAAAATCGATTCGGCTCGGTTTAGAGTTTATTAATTCGCCAATTGGTTGATAAATCACAGTTACCTCTTACAATTACAGTTATACAGTGATACTCCGCAGAGTTCTTTCAGTTCCCGATTTTGTCGTTAAAATGAAAATATTCGACATTTTTGATATTTATGCCATCGCGAGGACTTCACCGACTAATTTTTCAATACCCTTTTCGATTTCACTAATCCTCGTTTTCAACATCCATGCCGGAGTCGAAACAATTTTATTCGCCCTGTCCACAACATAATCCGATGCTGAACAGCTGACATGCCTCCCATGCATCGTTTCAATATCCTTTGCCGACGCCGGATCGATACCCAGTGTCAACAAAACATTTTTACCTGACTTTTCTAATACTTTCGCCACTACCACCGGTGAAATGCAAATCGCACCTATCGGTTTTTTATTGGCAACCATTCGCGTTATCAACTCACTTACCTTGCTGTCGACAGTGCAGTCCGTGCCATCGAATGCATAGGTTGCAATTTGTTTCGCTACACCAAATCCTCCCGGCATAATTAGGGCGTCGAGGGTATCGGCAAGCGCTGGATCAACCGGATGAATAGCGCCACGAACGATACGCGCCGCTTCCACCATAACGTTGCGCGTCTCGCCCTTCATTTCTTCACCGGTGATATGATTGACAATGTGGGCTTGGGGCTTGTCCGGTGCTAACGCCACGATCTCGACACCTGCTCTGTCCAATACTAACAGGGTGAGAATGGCTTCCTGAATTTCAGCGCCATCGAGATAACCACACCCCGCCAAAAGTACCCCGACTTTCTTGGACATTTTTTTCCTTACTGCTGACAACTATTCAGATTATGGAGTATGAAACCGGAAGAAACAACTCATATTGCAGTTTGTAATATGATTGCTTATCGAATGAACTAAAAGTGAAAAAAAGGATTTTTGCTAAAATATCCTTTCCCGCCTCAAATCAGGCGGAAAAGGATATACTAACTAAATTTTTAAGGAAATCAAGCGAAAACGTGTGTCGAATAAGACGAGTTGAATGTTATTCCCAATAGTAAAGTTGCTGTAAAACCGTTGCTAATGGGTAACTCGGAGGGGAAAACTGCTCGAGCCGGGGATCCCACTGGTAATTCTTTAGATAACCCGTTCGTGGCGTACCACTTTGTCCTACAGCACCGCGGTGATTCTGTGCAAGTCCCCCAAAAATCGTCAAGTAATCCGAAGTGATATTGGTATAGTTTGAATTGTAAAAATTACTGGCGGAATTCGAAGACGAATTCATAGTCAGAATGTGTGCCATAATCGTACGGTCACCGCCTGCGATATTGTTTTCCAAAACACAATCCATCTGCGCTACCAATCCAAGCATATCCATCGAACCGGGATTGACGCGTGGATCGTTGGCATACAACAAATCGCCGGTAATATGAATGTTCCCCTGAGCGGCTACCGTCAACCGTCCGGAAACCGTTCCCGTTACATACACATTATAACCCGTACCACCGCTTCCTGTAGGACTTCCCACGTAAATAACACCATTCGCCGGAGCTGCGTTTACAACCCAACTGCTGCCGGTTCCCGTCGTTGCATAACGTGTGGAATATGTACCGTCATTGTTGAATTGGACATAGGCGGTAGTATGATTATACACGACACCTGCCGCATTCGCCGAATCGCGTTGCGGTTGTATCGTCGTCGGAATCGGCATATTCGGCGCACCCCAATAGGGTGTTTGTGCGAAATACGGGTTCGTCGGCCCGCTGGTCTGATACGGTTGAGTGGAACTGTATGTTAAGTGGCTCGATACCGAATTCAAGAATGCGGGTGTACCCTGCATCGAGAAATAAGTATTGGTATGAACCGGGCCGCGAAGGGTGTCGCCCGTAATGAACCAAATACCACCATCTGCATTCGAGATGTACGCAAATTTAGAGAACGACGGATACTGCAATAGAACCCAACTTGTATCCCGTAAAGTACCGATTGTAGTGATTGTCGTTATCTTAACTTGGGTACCCCTCAGCGAGGTATCGGTAGAAGCGTTAACTACTGTGGCCGCAAAAGTACCGGTAGCAGTAGTATTAAAATTCACTGTACCGGACATTGTTCCAAGAAAAGTAGAATTCATTGTTAATGAATCAAGCACACGGTTCACACCGCTCGCTGTAATCAATTTCATTTGAACGCGGTTGACCATATCGATTGCCTGATTCGTTGTCATTTCCTGCGTCGAACGTTGTCGAAGGCCGACATACGTGAAGCCCACCAGAAATGACATTACCATGATAAGAGATAAATTTCCCATCAGACACCCCCTTACAAAAGATTCCGCGGCCGGTAATACTTAACAACAATCAAATTCGGATATGCATTCAGCGTTGGCGGTGTAGTTTCTCCCGGCTTGGGAATCCGCCACCTGCTTTCCGCTTTAAAAGTCACTTTGATTAATTTGATATTCTGCAAATTCGCTGCGATTACCGGAGTTCCAATTGCCGCACCTGTAGCATCGTAATAATCGAATCGGAATGCGGTTATGCCATAACTTGTCACCCGATTCACATTGGACGCGATTACACTGGCCCCTTTTTGCAGTCGGCGATATACCCAAATCTCGTTCGGGTTCGGCAATGAATCGCGAATGCTGTTTCCACCGGGGAAAGTATTCGTTGAATGATTGTAAACGGGATATACCACACTCCATGTAACCATCTGCGAGTCAACGTGTTGACCTGCCCGGGAACTATCCCACCAAAAACTTAACAAATTTGTATCCGCGGCAGTGATTGCATTACGTGCAATCGGTAATCCGACGCCGATTTTCGGTAAATCATAATCAAGCACTGCCTTTAGTTGGCCGGCACCTGTAACCGGCATTGCTTCCATAAATGCGGTTTGCGCTTCGTTCGTCATACGCCCGTTTATGCTCATCAACAGCAGTATCAACATACCGCCGATAATGAACGAAATTGTGAGATCAAGACCTGAGTTCATAATTCCTACCCGTCAGTTGATTTGTGCTTGGTTAAACAACTGCTGGTACGTGGCGATATAACTAATCGTCAGTGTTTGGCTAGGTAGCGATTGCATGTACTGTCCTTGTGACAAAACGTTTCTTACACTTACCGTGATTTTCTTATTGTTCGTTGCCGAAGTCATGGTAGTATTCAAATCCGTGTTTGACACATAAACGATTTTGACTTTGATTTGGTACTGGATACTATCAACCTTCACAGTGTCGTTGAAATTGTTGAAACTATTCATCGAGGCAAAATTGTCGGTCATTGTGTTGTGGTTATAAGTTTCACCGGCATTTTTCGCTAATGCGCTTGGCGCTTGGAAATTACCCGGAGTGGCGCCGATTGTATTATCCCATCGGTGATTTCGAATCTCGCTCATCATCCCTTCGGCAAGATTTAACGCCGTCAAAATCGTGGTTGCTTCGATATTTTTATTCGTTGTGTCCTGTAAGGTGCTGTTTACCTGCACGACGATACCGCCGATAAGAATAATCGCGCCTATAACCAGTAACGTCTGAATATTCACTTTACCACCTGCCTAAAAGTTCGTTCGACAACGAATTCGACTACTGTGTGAGCATACTGAACAAATTAGTATGCTCGGAGGCGAATTTAGCGGTTTACCTTGAACGATTCGCCAGTGACTCGCTTATAAATCGTGTGTATACAAGTAACGTAATAAAGGTAGCTCTATACAATAGGAGTATAGAGCTACCTTTAAAATTGGAGTGATGCGGGTCACTATTTACCGTTCAATAAATTGCAACAACTTGTTTTTATTCAAACGGTGAGGAACCATGCTGACCCGGACTCATCTGCTCTTTTACCAAGGCAAGTACCCGTTTACGGATAAATCCGCCGTAATTCAGAGTAAATTCAACTGTAGCCGATGGTGGGTCAATTTTTGTGACATAGCCAAGGTACACTTCATCCCCTTCTTTCAGGGTCATCAAAGTACCTTGCTGGTTTTGTAAGAATGCGATACGGTTTCCATTACTGGCAATCGCAACCAACTTCGAGTGATCTACTTCCAAAAGATTTTCATCATTCTTCGGCAGCCGTTCTTTCACCTGTGATTTGAACGGATCCCAGAAGAGATGAGGTGGCGGTTCCACACTCGAAACGATTTCATCCGTTCCGTTGGTCGCCGCATACGCAATCATACGGGTATTCAAGGTTACCATTTCCTTGGCATCGCGTTCATCTTCCCGTGGAGGTTTCGCATCCATCTGCATTTCAAGAATGACCATCAAACGCCGGTTTGTCTCAAAATAATGCAGAAACTCAAAAAGTTGCTCGAACGTCACATCTGCGCGGAAACTATACTTGCGCGATGACATCCCCAGCGTGTCACGATAATCCTCAAAATCGAAATCGTACGGGAACGGGTGCTTACCGCGCATCACAATGCTGTGAAGGTATTTATAGCTAATGCGGGTGTCTTCCGTTCGGGGAAGAATTTTCGGGCGGCTCTGCCACCGTTTTCGCATCTCCGACAAGTCGTTGTGGGCTTTTTCGATGAGCGAATAGAGATTTGCATCTCGCGCAAGGTTGGCATCCAACGTCGCCAACTCGGCTTGAATTTTCTTCTCCTGCTTACGGGTCGGCATCACCAGTGCAAACCAGCCAATGCTATTAACCAGTAATATCAGGACGGCAAGAACAATACTGTTGCGGACGGCATACGGCATTAGAGTACCTGCCCTTCTCCGCTGTTCAGCGTGCTTGGATTACCACCGCCATTCATCCGCGGATGAATGGAAGTTGAATCGTTATCACCCGGTACCGTATTTCCTTCGCCTCCGCCACCCATCGGGGTGAAATCATGAGGTGGTTCATCGGGTGGATAAGGAATCTTCAACTCGTACTTATAAATCGTACTGTTTCTTATGATGACTCGACTTACACTTGAGATAACGGTGTTGGGAAAAATACGCGCGATTTCATTTACTTGTGCCAACGTTCGCGATTTACCCATCAACACGATGCCGTTCTTACTGGTGTGTATCGATTCAATCCAAAAGCCCGATATCTTTCTCCCCTTGACATTCAATTCAGAGAGAACGTTACTCCAGCGGTGACTTCCAATCGACAATGAATCCGAAACCGACAATAACCGTTGCAGTTCGGCAAGGTTTGCATTCAGTGAATCAAGTTCGAGGCGATTCGCCTGATTTACCCTGTCTTGTGCTTGCTTCGTGAACAAAATTCGTTTTTCACTTTGCAGGTTGGCACGTTCCCCCACGGCCTTAAATGTAATTGCCATCGTGGAGAGGAATAGTAATCCGATGAGAACGAAAGAGTGCCAGGCGAAACTTAAAACTTTTTGCGAACGGCGAACCGCTTCGGGAAGTAAATTCGATTCCCAGAATGTCTTCGGTTCGAGAATTTTCAGAGCGATACCGATTGCAACCGTAAACTCGGAAAGCAGCGTCAACTCTTCTTCGGTAAGGAACGAGTCGTCGCAGCCGCCGTTTTTCAATATGCGAATGGTACTGTGGGGATAACGGCGTTCGAAAAATTCCCGCGCTTCGTTCATTTCCACCATACCGGACAGTGCAAACCGGTGAACGTCAGGAATGCCCAGTTCATCCTGTTCGAATAATATTTTACTCGAAAGTGTCTGCATCAGTGATTGTGGAGATGAGCCGGTCGGAATCAACGGTGCGACTGCGAGTACTTCGCCGTCGCGGAAAACCATCAAGTGAGTATATTCTTTACCGATATGAATTAAGACGGTTACTTCGTCTGCGGTCGCAGGCCATTCCCGGTTCATCACACCGGCAAGCGAGACTTCAACCGGATCGATTAATTCATAACGCATCCGCGGATTGCCGAAATTTTTTCGATTGGCTTCAAACCAATCCATCAATTTCAGGCGGTCGCGATGGACAATACAAAATGCCGGGCCGGTAGGTTGAACTTCGACAAATGAGTTGGCGAGCGTTACTTCTTCGCCGATTTTCGAGGAGACGTCGGCACGGACACGGTCGATGAATGCGCTGTTTTTTTCGCCGGGCAGAATTTCACCGCCGTTGAAAAATCGCACGTTGGTGGGTGAAACAACGATGCCCAATTTGCTTTTTCCAACCGGCATGCGTTGCATCGCCGAAACAATCAAGCGGTCGTCGTCTTCCGATTTCTCGATAGTATCGACTAAACCTGCGACGCTTGCTTCGAGGTCGGCGCCGAATGGAGATGCTTCAGTAGCCGGCGCTTGCAAGGAACTTGCTTCCTCGCTTTCAAGCGCTGCGGATAATGAGAGCCGCTGCACCGATGAAATTTTTACCTGTCCGCGCGATTTGATCAAGTGTGCTATCATCAAATCTTTACCGTCGGAATGGAATCCGATGGCGTGCGAGCCGGACAGTTGTATGGTTGTTAGATTTGGTGTATCCATTATAGTGCCGCCAGAAGCTCGTTCATTCGCTTCTTGTTGTTCGCGTAGTCCATTGCTGTTTGTGGTGCAATCTTCCTTGTTACCACCAACCGACGAAGGTCTTGCTCGATTGTAACCATTCCCTCCGCCGCGGATTCGTGAATCATCTGGTAAATTTCCGCCGTATTGTTGTTTCGGATAGCGGCGCGAACGCTTGAGTTAATCAAGAGTACTTCCTTTGCAAGACACCGCCTGCCGTCCAAAGTCGGAACCAGCTTCTGTGAAATAATACACTGTAACACATCGCCTAATCGCAATCGTACGCGTTGTTGCTCTAATTCGGGAACTTCAGCAACGATACGGTCGATTGATTCTACCGCCGAAGCAGTGTGCAATGTCGAATAAACTTTATGGCCCGAGTCGGTAATATCGAGTGCCGCGACAATTGTTTCCGGGTCGCGCATCTCACCGATGACAATAATGTCCGGGTCCTGCCGTAGTGCTTGGATCGCACCGTCCTTAAATGATATTACATCCCGCCCGACTTCGCGGTGCCGCACGATGCAGCGTTGGGATTGATGTATCGTTTCTATCG
>CAZPUW010000098.1:0-8739 GCA_964589795.1 uncultured bacterium | reverse complement strand
GGATTTCGTTTAATCGCTTGGTTTAATCTCTTTGTCGGTACTTCATACAAAGTCGCCAAATCAACATCAATAACCACTTTCGTACCTCGTATATTCAAGATACACGACGGTATGTCAATTGTAGGTATAATACTGGTTTTATTCATGTTACTGACTCCAACCGACAGTAATTTGATTGTTCTTCAAACAATATTGTAAAGTGAGGTGGTCACAATTTGTGACCACATATTGTTTTAATTACAACAACTTACATGAAAAAACTATACTTTTACGCTTAAAACTAAAGCCACTGGCGCGCTTTTCCAGATTTTCGCTTCTCGAACTGGTCACAATTTGTGACCAGTTCATGCATTTAGACGGATAGCGAACCACCCCTACTCGACGGAACAAGAGTGTTCCGTCTACTACATCCAATCCCGTATCAACTTCCGTTCACCGATATAAATTTCATTCGGAGAATCGGGATCGAGCGCCCACTTGATTCGTTCGATACCTTGTTGAATATCCTTTATCGAGCCGCAATAACTGAGCCTCAAGTGTCCTTCCATTCCGAACTCTTTACCGGGAACGGTAACGACGAGTGCTTTATCCAAAAGGAAATTCGACAACTTGGTTGAATCTTTGTCATACGCCGAAAAATCGGGTAAGCAATAGTACGTCCCCTGCGGTTGCTGGATGCGAATGCCGTTGAATGCCTTGAGTTCTTTCACCATGACGTTACGGTTGTTCTCGAGCATGAGGCGCAATCCCTCGATAACGCTCTGGATGCCGGTCATTGCGCCTTCCGCGGCGGCTTGGAGCACAACTGATGCACACGAAGTGGTTTGTGCCTGAATGTTCGCAAGTATTTCAGTCAGCTTGCGCGGCGCGATACTCCAACCGATTCGGAAACCGGTCATACCATATAATTTCGATACGCCGTTGAGCACGATGAGGTGTGAATTTTCCAAATCGTGTTTGGTGTATTTGTATGCGGACGGGGCTTTGCGGCCATCGAATACCAGCTTGTGGTAGATGTCGTCCATGATGAGGTAGATCCCCTTCGCTTCACAGAAATCCACCAATTCGGCAATGAAATCTTCACGATAGACGAAACCGCTTGGATTGTTCGGGCTGTTGCAAAT
This sequence comes from uncultured bacterium, assembly GCA_964589795.1. GTDB lineage: Bacteria > Electryoneota > JAOADG01 > JAOADG01 > JAOADG01. The sequence goes on along the minus strand of CAZPUW010000098.1, from coordinate 7,615 downwards.
AATGATTCGCGTGTACGAAGTGACATAGCGCTTGATGTCTTCCATGCGGGGATGGAACGTACCGTCTTCCGGTTTCACAATCACCGGCACGCCATACACCATCTTCACCATTTCGGGATAGGAGACCCAATACGGTGCAAGAATCATCACTTCGTCCTGCGGATTGATTATCGAGTAGAGGACATTGTACAACGCCTGCTTCGCACCACCGGATACCAACACATTTTCCGGTGCAACGACTTTGTCGTAGTTCTCTTCGGTATAGCGGACGATTGCCTTGCGCAGTGCGGGGATACCTTCCGTCGGAGTGTATTTGACGTCGCCGTCGGACAGCTTTGCGGCGGCGGAGAGGATACCGGCGATGGGTGTTTTGTTTTTCGGTTCGCCCGCGCCAAGGTGAATGACGGCTTGTCCGGATTCGCGCAGGATGCGCGCACGCTCATTGAGCGCGAGGGTTGGTGATGCCGCGATTTGACGGGCTAATTGGGAAATGGACATGTTGTTTTCCTCGTGTAGGGGACGCGACCGTCCCAAATAATTCAACGATGACAGCTTAAAGAGTTTATCAATGCTCCAATCAGAAGCAACAAAACACCTACAAAAAGATTAAGCAATTTATCAACCAAGGGTTTTTCAATCCAACTTTTCAATTTAGTTCTAAACAGCGAATCATGAGTTAATACTGAATACAATGAACACCCGGAGTAGTGCAATGGTTTACATGATGCCCAGTGCCACCGCCAGTCGGAGCCATCTACACCCGATCTTCCAAGTTGCTCAACCGCACTGTCATGATCTATTTCGTCTGAATAGTTGGCCAAGTAATCTGCAAAGTACCCAAATCTTTCAAAGAGAATTTCAGGACAAAAATTGGAAAAAGAAAATCCCTTGTTTGTTACTCCAGTATCTTGTTCGATTGTTCGAGGTCGTAAATGAGATTTTTTCCATCGGGTTAAAAGTTTTTTGTCTTCTGATTCATCTATCGGCGTGGAACCAGCCCCACCCATTAACGATAAGCTATAATAATACCTTGGGCACTTCTCCACATTAGCGAAAGGACACCTCGGTAAAAGACCAATGGTTCTACTTCTATCCGTGTACCAAGCCAGATCTGGAATTACAACAGGGCTTTTCATTTAATTCGTGCTACAAGTTCATTTTTGAAAAATATCCACTTGCGACCATAATTGAATTTTTGATCATCATATCCTTGTATAACCCTTTCATCAAAACTACCCTCTGACGATAATCTCGGCTCCCCTGCCACAGCGACCATGTCTCGATATGTCATTCCGATTTTGATCTTCGAGGCTTTTTCTGTCCACCTATCCATTTCTTGATCAAAATCAGATCTGGATTCTTTAGAATGAGAGCCACTTTTTTTGGTGATTAATCCTTTTTTTTCGTCTGAAAGGAGATGACTTGCAACAGGTAAAAAAGTTAATGAGTTCGATACTGAAATGTTTTTTACTTTGATAAATTGTTGAACGGCGATACCATAGGATATTTCCTCTCGTTTCAATCTATCAATATAACTCGCCTCTGGTGGATATTCACCTCGATAAACGTATGAAACGAGCTGATCGTTTTTATCTTTCATGTTTATCTTTTCAGTTAAAGAAATTTTTTCTATCATGAAAGCAGTGTTATCGATCAACTCTATATTTAACGTTCCTGCACCACCATCAAGTGTAAATCCACTGTCTGCGGTCACGATACAATTAAACGAGATCTTCTTTTTGAATTGATTCAATTTGAACTGTACAATCCTAGAACAGCGATAAGATGTAAAAGGAAATGTCCAAATCGAATCTTTGTACGTTTTATAAATCCAGTTTTCTTCTCTCTCAGTCGCATACTTTTCGTAGTACTTGTCGATTTTGGGGTACACTAAAAAAAGAATGACAGTCAAGACAGCTGCTACAAACAAAACGAATTTGTAAGATGATTTCATTTTGTCATTCCCTTTATATCTCACCCTACACCTAAATATTCCGATATTCTCTTGCACGCTTCTTTAATCGTGTCGTCACTTGCGGCAAAGCTCAACAGAACTTTATGATAAAGTTTTTACCACCTCTTTAAACTTTTCTAAATGATCGGTTTCTCTTTCCCCATCCATTCTTGACAACCACCGCTTGATATAGCTCAAATCGGTGTCCGGGTTCCGTAACAGAATACCGCGAATATCATCCCAATCGCGTGCACGGTCGGCTTGTGCTTTCAGAATGATAATGTCTTCTTTCGAGGCAACGAATATTTTCATTCTATCATACAATTTCGGTATTGCACGCCCAAGCAGTGTTCGTTCGTATTCGGAAGAACTGAACATTACATCCACGATCATTTGGTTGTTGCCATACACACATCGCAAATAATTGTTCTGTAATGCCGATTCAAATGGATTAGGAGGAACGGGCACCAACTTTGCTTTCGGCAAAATTCGTAAAACTTCTTCAAGACCTTCCAAACCGACACCGAGCATGAAGTCTATATCTTTCGTGTAACGAATCTCGCCGTACACGTTCGCGGCGTGTCCGCCGATTAAAATGACCGGAATTTTATTTTTGCGTAAAACATCCGCGATTTCTTTAATAATGCTCTCAAACATTATTCAATACCCACGCAACCCGTTTTTTCGCGTCCAAGTTATCCGTCAAATCAATTTGATCGAATGGTTTACCATTTCGAATGCCTTGCACATATTCGTGCATGTCGTTTACAATTTTAAGACGTTGTTTAAATGTTAACTTCTCATTCCGGGCAAAGTCATCTTCCATTTTACGAATAGCATCCCATCTCGCTTTTTCAGCGAGGTACTTTGGGTTGCGGTTTTCTGTTTTGTTCGTTCGCTTTGTCATTCCGAAAGATACTTCTCTATTCTTTTGCACGCTTCTTTTATCGTGTCATCGCTTGCGGCAAAACTCAACCGGATACAGCGGTCATCGCCGAACGGGCCACCGGGAACTACAGCGACGAATTGCTCTTCCAACAATTGTTGCGCAACCGCCATCGAACCGGGATACACTTTCCCTTTCGATTTCCACACTTCATCGATTTTCGGGAAACAATAAAACGCCCCTTCCGATTTCGGAATAGTAACGTGCTCCCACTTCGAGACAAGTCCATACATCAAATCACGGCGCCGTTCAAATTCTTTTCGCATCCGTTCACGGTCGGATTGGTCGTTCGATACCGCTTCGATTCCGGCATACTGGGCAATCGCACTCGGCGAGGAGGTCATATTCTCCTGAATTTTCGCCGCCGCCGATATTATCTCTTTATCGCCCGCACAGTACCCAAGCCGCCATCCAGTCATCGCATACGTTTTCGAAAAACTACTAACATACAACGTCTGTGCGAACAACTCCGGGAAATGCGCCGGTGATGCCTGTTGACGTCCATCAAACAGCAGATACTCATACACTTCGTCGGACAATATCCACAGTTTGTGTTGCAATAAAATTGGTGCGAGCGCAGCGATTTCAGCGTGGGTATAAACCGTAGATGCCGGGTTGGACGGGGTACAAAGAACGATCAGTTTTGACTTGGGGGTAATCGCTTTTTTCAATTCGTCCGGTATCAGGGTGTAGCGGTTCTTCGCTTCAGTTGGGACGATTACCGGAATGCCGCCCGCCAATTTGATTAATTCGGGATATGCTAAAAAGTAGGGGGCCGGGAGGATGACTTCGTCACCGGGATTAATCGTCGCGAGCAACAAATTTGAAATCGCGTGCTTGCCACCGTTCGATACAAGAATTTGATCGATGCCGTATTGGAGTTTCTGGTCGCGTAAAAGTTTCTGTGAAATCGCCGTGCGAAGTTCGACCGTACCGCGTCCGGCGGTGTATTTGGTGATACCGTGGTCGATGGCGTACTTCCCTTGTTCGCGTACCGGTTTGGGGGTATCGAAATCGGGCTCCCCAACTGACAACGATAAAACAGTCTTCCCCTCCGCACGAAGTTGTGCAGTACGGGCGACTATCGCGAGCGTAAATGATGGGGACAGCGCAACACTTCGTGCCGATGGTGCGTGCAGTGGCAAAGCGGGAAACTCCTAAAATCGCAGAAAGGGAGAGCTTTAAAGTGATAAAATACCGTTTTTTAGGGGGGAGGGCAAGAGGGAACAAGCCCTTTACGAGCGAGTCAAAGTATCAGTTGACTAATACGGAACTATGTGAAAACAATGAGATTGCTTCGTCATTAGCCATCTAGCTAATTCCTCGCAATGACTTTGTTTATTAGCATTGCACCTGAAGGTCCCGCAAATCATAACCCGTTTCACAGACCGATTTTAGCGACATTAGATAATAAGTCCACCCGGCACTAACATCGGTATAATAGTTGGCCCAAGCGGGGTCGGAAGGAATACCCAAATCGGTCAATTGGACAAGGGTTATTGGTTTTCCGTTCGCTGCAATCTCCTCGGATAATTCGAATTTGACGTTTGAGTGCCCTTCCACACCGTTAATAGCTCCGAGATTCCAGTTGAAACCGAGCGCTTTCCCCGGCACATAATCCGTCACCCTGCCGTGTCCGATTTCATTTATGCCCGCGAAGTAGATAGCAATGCGACCACCTACGTGGGTTTCAAGGAGTGTACCCCGTTCGGAAAACCACGACGATAATCCGTTACCATCCTGAAAGTAACGCCATACCCGGTGAAGTGGCGCCTTAATATGGTATAATTTCTTTATCGTTCGCGGCATAACGTTCTCCTTTGGGGATTTACCAAATCGCTTTTACTTTGGATACAATCCGAGCGAAACCAAGACATGCAATTTATACAAAAATTGAAGCAAAATTACAACGAACAACCGTTACTTTTCATCTTCGGCACGGGTGCGTTCGTTCGGTTGCTTGCGGCACTATTCAGCGGCGGCTATATCGCTTCCGACGACCATTTCCTTGTCCTCCACATCGCGTTCCGGTGGCTACACGGCGACCCGGCTTGGCAGAACGACCCCAACTATTCCGGTCAATCTTTACTCTACCCCGGAGCCCATTATCTGTTCCTCCGGTTGTGTCATTCCGTAGGTCTGACAAATACGCTCACGATTGTAACGCTCGTGCGGTTGCTTCATGCGATTTGGTCGTTACCGGTAATATGGCTCGGGTACAAATTTGTTGAACGTCTCGAAGGAATCGATGCGGCAAAACTTGCGGGCTGGTTGTTGGCATTGTTGTGGGTCGAACCGATTTTCAGCGTCAGGCAACTTCCCGAAGTCGTTTCAGCAGTGCCGCTATTTGCTTCGCTGGTGATGGCGGAACGAATTGAGAAAAAAGGAACTGCGGTCGAATGGATAGCCGCTGGTATCCTATTGGGCATTGGCTTTGATTTACGATACCAAGTCGGCTTTTGCGGTGTCGGTGTGTTTGCGGCGTTGCTACTTACAAAACGGCCAATGGCCGCAATGTGGTACACTATCGGCGCACTTATTGGAACGACACCGCTACTCTTGGTAAATCAACTTTATCTCGGTTCACCGCTCGCCAGTCCGATTGCCTACCTCCAGTACAACGCTTCCGGTGCGATGTGGACGTACATTACCCGCCCTTGGTACAATTATCTACTGTTGATACTTGGTGCATTCGTTCCACCATTCAGCTTTCTTATTCTGACAGGATTCTTCCGCGCGATACGGAGAGCACCGTTGATGTTCGCAGCCACATTTGTGTTTCTGTTAATTCATTCTATCATTCCCAATAAACAGGAACGCTTTATCGGAACGATTATTCCCGAATTGGTGGTCTTGGGTGTAATCGGTATTTATATCTGGTTGAATTCACCGCGGAAAAAATTATCGCCGCGATTCCTCCGCATCAGTTTGGTCATCTTCTGGTGTTTGAACCTCCCACTGATGGCGCTTACGGTTTTCACTTACAACAAACGCGCACAAATCTTGTCGCTCGCATCATTACAATCCAAAACCGAATTGCGCGGGGTTGTTCTCGATGAACGGGAAAAAGATTTTCTCGCGCCGTGGTTTTATCTTGGCGATGCGTGGTCGAAAAATAAATTCCTTGTCGAAGTGAAGAATGACAAAGATTATCAAACTGTTTTTGAAGAAGCGAAACAGGGTCAAGCACCGGCAGATTACGTTATCATTTATCTCGAAAAGAATCGCGAGCAACGAAAACAATCGTGGGAATCTGTGTTCGGTAAGTTGGTTGAAGAACAGCGTATCGCGCCATCATTTGTGGATGAGCTGTTGCACAAAATGAACCCGAAGTACAACCCCAGTTTCGATGCGGTGGTGTATCGTATCGTGAGAAAATAATATGTCGCAAGAATCTCCCGTTCCCCCCAACCAATACGATTCATTTGCCGATAAGTATCTGAACGGCTTGGATAAAAAACCGCATAATGCTTTCTATGAGCGTCCCGCAATGATTCAAATGATGCCGGATGTTCGTGGCAAGACCGTGCTCGATGCCGGATGTGGAAACGGTTGGTATGCCGAACACCTGCTTGAAGCGGGGGCGAATGTAACCGTAGTCGATGCCAGTGAAAAGATGCTGGAGAATGTTCAAGTGCGTACGAGTGGGAAAGTGGAGTGCGTTCTGTGGGATTTGAATAAACCATTGACGTGGGCAAAATCGGATAGTTTCGATTTTGTGTTCTCTTCGCTTACACTTCATTATTTACAAAATTGGACAATAGTTTTGAGTGAGTTTTCCCGCGTCCTACGCCATTCAGGTCGTTTACTTTTTTCCATTCACCATCCCTTCGCGGATTGGCAGATATTCCGCAAAGAGAATTATTTTGCGACAACCAAAATCGAAGACGATTGGGGATTCCCCGTACATTTCTATCGCAGATCGCTCAGTGCAATAATGGATGCTGTAATAGATGCGGGATTTCAAATCGAAAAACTTATCGAACCATTTCCTACCGAAGAGTTTCTGAAAATCGACCCGAACGGTCATCAAACGTTAACGACTTCACCACTTTTTCTTATTCTGCTTTGCCGGAAACCATAAAAAATATCCGGAGTGTTCACTGACAAAAAAATGGCGGACATCGTGTCCGCCATTTTCGTTTAGAACGTAGTGGTTTACTTCAGGTATTGGATCATTCGAACTTTGCTGAAGCCCGGAGCATCCATCTTCACAACATAGCTTCCCGTCGCAAGTTTACCGGCATTCCAAATGATGCGGTGGTAACCCTGTGACAATTCGCCGTCGTGAATAATCGCCACCTGTTGTCCCATCATATTATAGACGAACAATTTGACTGGCGCATTGCGCGGTACGCCTACCATGAAGGATATCGCCGCGTTAAATGGATTCGGGTAAGCGGAATTCAACGAGAATACCGTTGGTATACCTGAATAGCGATCATCCACCGATGTTCCAGCCAAGGCCACGTTTGCATTGCTGGTATCGCGCATTGCGGTGTTCGAAGTAACCGTAATACGGAAGCGGGCGGCTTGGGCTGAGAAGGTCGCCGGCATTGCCCACTGGAACGAGTCCGCAGTAATAATTTGCGTTCCCAACGTTCGCCAGTTGTTGTCGGTGTAATTACTATCGAGTTCGACCAAAACATGAGAAGTATCGGGGATATCCTGATACGTCCATCGAACAATCACGTTCGCGGCATTAATCGAACCGC
>CAZPUW010000097.1:0-8774 GCA_964589795.1 uncultured bacterium | reverse complement strand
ATCTGACGCAGACGACCGTTCAGACGATTGGTAATTGGGCGACCGACCGCAATAAAACCAAACAAACAATCAAAGAACTCATAGCACTCGGTATAAACCACTTTAATGTGTATGGCGCAGAGTTGTGGAATTTACAAAACGGATTGCAACCCGCATGCCATCAATTAGTATGCAATGTTTTGCGAGATGAATTCGGCGCGATATCGCCGCAAACGATTAGTAAGCTGGCAGAAGTGGAATACATTTTTATGCCGGACGCAATTACTTTCAGTTACCGCGCTAACGGATATTTACTTCAAATTGATACCTCGAATTCACGTCCTTCAACGATTGATTCAATTGATTTGAATCGTAACGGCTATATCTACACTATCGGTGTTGATGGTACTGTCCATTGTGGCAACCAAATACATGAAGCACCACTTGGTAATATATTTGAACGACCGCTTTCACGAATTTTACAAACCGCACGACAGAGAGTATCTTGAAGTAACCAACGGTAATAAGGTACTATACGCCCGGCACCCTTGTCGGGCGTATCTTTTAGCCGTACAATTTAGCCTGTTTCTACGTTCCAAGTTGATCTAATAACGCGAAATGCCATCACCCAACACAGTTTCTATCCTCCACAACCCATCGTTTACGCGGCTCTGGTTGGCGCGTACAGCAATAGTATTCGCCTACCAGATGGAGAGTGTGGCAGTCGGCTGGCAGATGTACTCGCTTACTAATAGCGCGTTCTATCTTGGATTGGTGGGGCTTGCGCAGTTCCTACCAATGGTTGCACTCACACTCGTGGTCGGACAAGTTGTCGACCGGTTCGACCGGCGTAAGATTGCGCGCTTATGTACACTGGTTGAAGGGATTTGTGTTTCCACGCTCGCACTCGGTAGTTATCAGGGGTGGCTCACACCGCATTTTATTCTCGCAATCGTCGCCATCCTCGGTGCATCGCATTCATTCGAAGGACCGTCGATGCAATCGTTACTCCCCAACATTGTGCCCGCCGAATTGTTTCCATCCGCCGCGGCATGGTCGGCATCCGCAGTGCAAGCGGCAAGTATCATCGGTCCCGCAGTTGGTGGATTTTTGTATGCACTCGACGTTACCGCTGTCTATTCATCTTCCGCGCTGTGTTTCTTCGTCGCGAGTATCATGGTTTCGATGATTACGTACAAACGGGTACCGAGTGAACGGGAACCGGTGAACCTGAAGTCGATTTTCGCCGGTATCAATTTCATTCGCCATAAACAAATTGTGTTGGGTGCAATCTCACTTGATTTGTTCGCGGTACTCTTGGGTGGCGCTACCGCATTGTTGCCGATTTATGCGAAAGATATTCTGCATACCGGGCCGTGGGGACTGGGATTGTTGCGGTCAGGACCGGCGGTGGGCGCACTGTTGATGTCAGCGTATTTAGCACGGCATCCGATAAAGCACCGCGTGGGAAAAATCATGTTCCTCTGTGTGGCGATATTTGGTTTTGCGACTATCGCGTTTGGTATTTCGACGTCGTTTTATCTGTCGCTGTTCGCATTATTCGTGCTTGGTGGCTCGGATATTGTGAGTGTAGTTATCCGACATTCGCTAGTTCAATTAGGCACGCCGGATGAAATGCGGGGCAGGGTGAGTGCAGTGAATTCGCTGTTTATCGGTACATCGAACCAATTGGGTGAGTTTGAATCAGGTTTGACTGCTTCGCTATTTGGAACCGTTCCCGCTGTTGTCATTGGTGGTGTGGGCACAATAATTGTAGTGCTGGCATGGATGAAGTTGTTTCCACCTTTGACTAATACAGATACGATAAGTTAGTTTTTACAACTTGACGGATTGACCTTCGACATTGATGTGTACGTCGAGGGTGTTGCGCTTTTCCTGCAATAGTTTTTGGAATATCTCCTGTTGTGTCGGTTCACCGTGCACCAACATCACTCTTCGTAAGTTACCATCCATCTTCATGACATAATTCAGCAGTTCATCCTGTCCGGCATGACCGGAAAAGTTATTGAGAATTTTCACGCGCGCCGCGCGTTGCAGTACTTCACCGAAAATCGTCACGGAAGGTTCACGGTCGGCAAGTTTACGTCCGAGTGTATTTGCCGCCATAAATCCGACAATCAGAATCGTCGTGTCGGAACGCTGAATGCGGTTGCGGATATGATGAACAATGCGGCCACCTTCACACATTCCCGAACCGGCAAGAATTATTATCGGCCCCTTCTTGTCGTTGAGCGCCATCGATTCTTCGACGGTGTGAGTAAAATTCACTTCGTGCTCGCTGAACGGATCAGTTGTTTTCATTAGTTGTTTGAAATCATCATCCATCAATTCGGTATATCGTTCGAATACTTTCGTCACGCGCTGTGCGAGCGGCGAGTCGACATAAATCGGTAAGCGGGGGATTCGTCCAGCGACTCTCAATGCGGCAAATTCAAAGAGAATTTCCTGCGTCCGCTCGACAGAGAATGCAGGAATCAACATGCAACCGTGATGCGCGATAAGCCCGTCAATTTCCTTGGCAAGTTCTTCACGCGCTTGTTCGATAGGGTCGTGTACACGCCCGCCGTATGTCGTCTCCATCAACAATGTATCGGGTGTCGGTGGTGTCGCGGGGTCGTTTAGTATCGGCAAGCTGTTACGCCCCAAATCACCGGAATAGACCAACCGTTTCGGAAATCCTGCATCACCCCACTCAATCACGATTTGAGCAGAACCGAGGATATGCCCTGCATCGATGAATTTGCACCGTATTCCGGGTATGGGTTCGAATACCTCGCCATATTCATGGGTAACAAATCGCGCCATTACGCCGGGAATCTCTTCCGGCGTGTACAACGGTTTGTGTTCCGGTTCGCCGCGTTTGCGATGTTTTTTGTTGACGAACTCGATATCCTTCACTTGTAAGAATGCAGAGTCGGAAAGGATGTACTCGGTGAGTTCTTTGGTGGCAGGGGTCGAGTGAATATTTCCGGTAAAGCCCTCAGCGAGTAAGCGCGGCAAGGCACCGCAATGGTCGAGATGAGCGTGGGAGAGAAGGCATGCATTCACTTTTTCCGCCGGGAAACCAAAGTGGCGGCTTTTATCGTAGCTTTCGTTCCGTTTACCCTGAAACATACCGCAATCGAGCAAAATTTGCTTGGAATCGTATTGGAATAGGTGGCGGGAACCGGTAACTCCCTGTGCAGCACCGTATGATGTAAGTGTGGGCATTGTTTCCTCAATCTGGATTTGAACTATCGACTATTGGGTGGTACGAACGGTAAGTTACGCTATTCAACTTGTTCCGTAAACCGCTGGTAATCGCCGGTATCGCAATAGGTAAGCGGTAATCGTCAAATCCCTGTGAAAACACTTGACAAAGGGGGATATTGCGAATAGCTTTGTAATTGGATTAGCTCGGACTATGACTATGAAAACGTTACTCGCCCTCGCCCTGATGGCGCTGGCGGTCACAGCAATGGCGACTACCCTAACCGATTTGTCGGTCACCCCCGGTGACGGACGCATTGTGATTCGGTGGGAAACATCCGATGAAATCGGCTTGAGCCGGTTCGTATTACAACGATGTGTCGACAACGGTGAATATATCGATTTGGTGACTGTGCAACCCCATGGCAATTTGTCAGCCTACCAATACACCGATAACGATTTGTACACAGCCGACAAAACACCGCGTACTTTCGGTTATCGTCTTAAATTCGTCAATCGCGACGGTACGGTAAATTTCTCAATTAGCCGCGAAGCGACGATTCAAATTTCTTCCATCCGCCGCACGTGGGGCAGTATTAAAGCGATGTTCCGGTAACCGGCGATACTCGGTTAGAATCTTTTAAAAGGCGCGGTTTCGCGCCTTTTTCTTTGTTACCACTCTGTCAATTCACGCACACAAATCTCTATCGACTTCTTCAAAATCTCTTCCCCGGCAACCTTCGTGGCTTTACCGGGATTCAATCCCATTATTCCGTCGGGAAAATGGGTCGCAAATGTCGGTGAAGAAATTATTTCCCGGTTCGGAACGACCGGCGCGTCCTGGCCGGTAAGCCGTTCCATCTTTACCGCTCCGGGACGAACCGCCATCATAAATGCGGTTTCGCCATAGGAGGCATGTGAACCTTCCTGTTTGCCGAAATGCTCGATAACCGGTTGATAGGCTGTTGCATCATTCCACCATTCGAACGATTTTACCCGCAATTCCGGTAGGTCTTGAGCGACGGAATGAACCGCGCTCGATATTGAGGCGATGTTGCCACCATGCCCATTCACAATCAGAATTCGCCGAAAACCATGGGGATAAAACGAATGGAATAAATCTACCAACACTGCTATCAATGTTTGTGGACGCAGTGAAAGTGTACCGGGAAATTCCAACTGAGCTAACGACATGCCATAATTCAAGCAGGGAGCGAGTGCGACATTGGTTGCTTCACTGGTTGCAACAGCAATTGCTTCCGCCTCGATGAAATCCGTTCCCAAGCCAAGGTGGGGGCCGTGTTCCTCAACCGCACCGAGGGGTAAGATGACACGATTGTCGTGTTCGAGATATTCTTTTACTTCTACCCACGACATATCAGCAAGTAATTTCATTTTCGTCATGCCCCCAAATACGCCGCTTTTATCGCATCGTTTTTTAGTAATTCGCTCGCCAGTCCCTCATGGGCAAGGCAACCGGTTTCCAGTACATAAGCCCGGTTAGCCAGTTTCAGCGCGGCGTGAGCGTTTTGTTCGACCAACAGAATGCTGACCCCGGTTTCGCGCATTTGGGCAATCGTAGAAAATATCGTTTGTGAAACTTTAGGTGCGAGTCCGAGCGATGGTTCATCCAAAAGTAGAATTTTCGGTTCGGACATCAGCGCACGTGCAATTGCGAGCATTTGCTGTTCACCACCACTGAGGGTACGCCCCGGTTGCTTAAGCCGTTCGCGTAAAACGGGAAAAAGTGATAGTGCCCGTTCGCGATTCGTTTCCACCCGGTTCTTGTCGGAATCGAGAAACGCCCCCGCTGATAAATTTTCCGCGACGCTCAGGTAGGGAAAGATGTGGCGTCCTTCGGGTGTCAATACGATTCCATTCATTACACGGTCGGCTGGTGAGAGCCGGTTAATAGGGTTACCACGAAATTCTATTTTCCCGCTTCGCGGTGTTACCGTTCCGGAAATTGCGGAAAGGGTAGAAGTTTTACCGGCACCATTCGCACCTATTAGCGCGACAATTTCCCCTTCCTCCACAGTGAATGAAAAATCGTTGACGGCGATAATCCCGCCATATGCAACTATCAGGTGTTCGACGTTGAGGAAGGCACTCATGCGACTTCCTCCTCCGTTCCAAGATATGCCTCAATCACTGCGGGATTTTTTACGACATCCTGTGGTAAACCCTCGGCAATTTTATCGCCATGATCAAGTACAATTACGCTGTCGCACAGTGAAACCATCAAGCGAACATGGTGTTCAATCACCATCACAGTAATGCCGGATTCGCGGATTTTACGAATTAATGCGGATAATTCCTGTGTTTCGACCGGATTCATGCCGGCGGCAGGTTCATCTAATAACAGCAGGCGGGGCTTTGCCATCAGGGCGCGGGCGATTTCGAGTCGTCGTGCCGCACCATAAGGCAACTGTGAGGCAATGATATTTTCTTTGCCGGTGAGGTCGGTCACTGCGAGCATTTGCGAGGCATAATCCCGCAATGACCGTTCAGCCGTTTTGTGGCTGGTAGTATGGAGTACACTCGCGACGGTATCGGATTCAATCTGGAGATAACCACCAGTCAACACATTTTCGAGGACGGTCATTCCGGCGAACAAGCGAAGATTTTGAAAGGTTCGCGAGAGCCCACGTGCCGCCATTTTATGCGGTGGATGACCGGTGACAACTTCGCCAAACAGATGAACCGTCCCACTATCGGGGGTGGTAAATCCACTGATTAAATTGAAAAAAGTTGTCTTACCGGAGCCATTGGGACCGATGATACCGAAGATTGCACCGACGGGAACGGAAAGCGATAACTCGCGCACGGCATGCACGCCACCGAAGTTTTTGGAAAGGGAAGAAACGGATAAAGCGGTTGTTTCCATCGAACTAAAGATCGTCGTTCAGGGTGGAAAAAGCAACGGTTTTCCGTCGAGTTGAATTTCAGTAAAGTTTCCGTTACCATTGCCTATTGCTTAGTCGTTTGTTATACTAATGAAACCAACAATTAGGAGTTCCGTTGGAGTCGGACATTCGTACTCTCTTTCCACCCTACCTGTCTGATGAACAAATCATCGACCGGGTACATGAAATGGCACATGAAATTTCGGAGTCATTCGGGCCCGGACCCATCACCATCCTCTCCCTTTTAAAGGGCTCTTTTATCTTCACGTCCGACTTGGTGCGGGCATTGGCACTCTATGATCATCGCCTTCGTATCGAGTTTATTACCGCTTCCAGCTACGGTGACAGCACGCAATCGAGCGGCGAAGTGCGCCTGCGATGGCATGGCGAGCTTCCCTGTGAGAATGAGCGTGTCCTCATCATTGACGATATATTGGATACCGGCTTTACCATCTCACACGTAAAAGAACTGACAATGAACCAGAAACCGGAGATGTGTAAAGTCGCCGTGCTTCTGGATAAGCCGGTTCGGCGCAAGGTACCGGTTACAGCTGATTTTACTGGGTTTTCTATCGACGATTATTTCGTAGTAGGTTACGGATTGGATTTCGGAGAACAATTCCGTGAACTTCCGTATCTCGCCATTTTACCTACTGAATACCGGAGTTAGTATATGGTTCCCGGACGATTACTATTACTCATCAACGACCGCTCGCTACAAGCGGAAATCGAACGCGGCTTGAATAAACGCACTGCGATTGTCGTACCGTCGCATGTCCACTCGATAGAAGAATGCATTCATGATGGTCGATACTACAGCGTTGTACTTAGCTATGAATTCGCGAACCGGTATCAATCCGAACTGTTGAGTATGAGCGAACGGACGACGGTCCCGGTAGAACGATTGCTTGTATACAAAGAAAGTGAATGGGCGAATGTCGCACCGCTGGTGGAAAATGGTGTCGTTACGCGCTTGATTCCTCACTTCTGGGATGTGCAGACGATTGTCGATTTACTGATACGATTGTGCGAGCGGGAAGAAATCGAACACGCCCTCAACCGCCACCACACCCAAGGATTGGCGGAAGGTTCCGAAGCCGATTTGCGGAAAAGAATCTTCGAATTGGAAATGCAAAACCGCCGGTTGTCGGCACTGGCAACGACGGATGCACTTACCGGATTGGCGAACCGCAGGGAACTGAATGACGTGCTCTCACGTGAAATTGCAAGGTCGAAACGTTTCGGTTATCCGTTGTCGTTCGTGATGTGCGACGTAGATTTCTTCAAGAATTATAATGATTTATTCGGGCATCCCGCGGGTGATGAAGTGTTACAAACGATTGCTTCGCTAATGCGGTCCCGGTTGCGTGGTTCTGATATTGCGGCACGTTACGGTGGTGAGGAATTTGGATTAATTCTTCCGCAGACAACCAAAGAGCAAGCGCTTCGTGTCGCAGATTCGCTGCGGAAACGAATCGAAGAGCATCCCTTCCCAAATGAAGAGAAACAACCGAGTGGAAACTTGACTATTTCGATGGGAGTAGCCGGATTGGGTGAAGATGGCGATACCGCGACGTTGCTGGTTGACCGCGCCGACCGTGCCCTTTACCGTGCAAAACAAACCGGGCGTAACCGTGTCGTCGCTTTCGATAAACAGGAACCCGATTGGCCCGCGAAGGAAGTAACGCCCATCGAATCATAATTCGGAATTTACTCGAAATTCGTATTACTTTACATCATACATAGAATGCCGGTGGTGTAACCGGCATTCGCCAATTTTGTATCAGGAGTTAAAGATGCAACGCATAGGAACCGCCACGATAGTGGCACTGGTAATGGCTATCGCCGCCTTTGGCGCTGATTATAGCCAGAAAGCTTTCGAAGAACAACTAACCGCCGCCGAAACGCCCGCCGCCAAAAAAGCAGTGTATGTTGATTTCATCAAACATGCGCAGGAAATGGATGTCGTCCGGGTTGTGGAAGATGCGTGGAATCAGGATGATTCCGCCGCGGTGTATGCGTATTTCGAAAAGGCGGTCAAACAAAATCCGAAATCGGCTAAAAACACGTATCTGTTCGGACGGTTGCAGAAAACCGAAATGGATAAAATTGCTTTCGGCCGGAAAGCAATTGAACTCGACCCGAAATATTCTTACGGGTATCGTCTGGTGCTGACGAATTACCAACCCATCCTGCGCGATGCGAACGGTACGTCAATGCCAGCACTGCGGGCTGAAATGGCGAAGGATACGGCGTACTTTGCGGCATGGGCGAATATTGCACCGCGTGAGGAGTTGGCGCAGATGCTCAACTACCAATATCTCACCTATTCCAAACGGTATGACGACGCGGAAAAAGTACTCGACCGCGGTATCGCGCTAAAGATGCAATGGGCTACGAACCGCGAAATGGCTGGCTTGTATGCGTTGAAGGGACAATATGTCAATGCGTTTAATTCCGCGAAAGAATTTGTGGCGGAACGAAACGCGGACGGCAAAATGTCGAAAGCGGAATCAGACGAGTTTACCGACGAGATTTATGTTGAAGCGTTAACAGGTGCGAATGCAAACGAACAAATTATTAAATACCTGTCCGACAAACCCGGCTTTGACACCAATGCCGAACTCATTGCACAAGCAGTATTGGCGGCGGCACGGATTAAAAATCTTGATAAAGCAT
>CAZPUW010000096.1:0-8798 GCA_964589795.1 uncultured bacterium | reverse complement strand
CATACGGCGTTTACCTACGACAACTTTATTTACATGGGTATATACGCTATCCTGATTGTGTTCTTTACTTACTTCTATACAGCGGTAGCATTTAATCCGGTGGACGTAGCAAATAATTTGAAGAAGTACGGCGGTTTGATTCCCGCGGTAAAACCGGGTAAGAAAACATCGGATTATCTTGATAACATTTTATCGCGGATAACGTTGCCGGGTGCTATAGCATTGGCATTGGTCGCAATTATTCCGACGATTATTTCGAAGTACATGCAAGTCAGTTATAACTTTGCGGCATTTTACGGCGGTACCGGATTGTTGATTTTGGTCGGTGTCGCTTTGGATACCTTACAACAAATCGAATCGCATCTTCTGATGCGCCATTATGACGGCTTAATGAAGTCGGGTAAAATTCGGGGAAGAACTAACGCACGACGGATGTGAAAAATGAACACTATCCTTCTTGGTGCGCCGGGTGTAGGAAAAGGAACACAGGCGCAATTGCTTTCCGAGCGCGACGGTTTCGTGCAGCTAAGTACCGGTGATGTTTTAAGAACTGAGATAGCGAACGGAAGCGAATTAGGTAAGACCGCCAAGGGGTATATGGATCGCGGGGAGTTGGTTCCCGATACGCTCATTCTCAATCTGGTAGCATTACGGTTAGACCGAAGCAAATCGTATTTGTTGGACGGTTTTCCGCGAACAGTGGCACAAGCTGATGGTTTAACGAAACTTCTCAGCGACCGGGATATGAAAGTCGATGTAGTGTTGTCACTTGAATTACCGGTTGAGGAAATTGTTAAACGACTATCGGCAAGACGGGTAGCGATAAAGTCGGGAAGAGTGTACAACCTGATTTTCAATCCGCCGAAAAAAGACAATATTTGCGACGTAAGCGGAGAACCACTAATACAACGTTCAGACGATCAACCCGAAGCGATACGGGTACGTTTAAAAGAGTATGAAAATAAAACCGAACCGTTGAAAAATTATTACGATCAACGAATCGGTATACAGATAATCGACGCAGACGGTGATATGGAAACCGTTTATCGCAGGGTGAAAGCCGCTTTGGCATGATAAAACTGAAATCGCCGAAAGAAATCGAAAAGATAAAACGAGCAAGCTTAATTGTAGCGCAAGCACTCGATTTAGCGGCGACCATGATGGAACCGGGAATTCCCACTTCGGAAGTGGATCATGCAGTCGATGCGTTTATTCGCTCGCGTGGTGGACGTCCGGCATTCAAAGGGTATGGCGACCCTCGGAAACCGTTTCCCACCGCCACTTGTATCTCAATCGACGAAGAAGTTGTACATGGGATACCGGGTTCGCGGAAACTTGAGACGGGAATGATAGTCGGGGTCGATGTTGGTGTTGAAATCGACGGATATTTTGGCGATAGCGCGCGGACTTATCCCATCGGTGAGGTTTCGGAAGAGAAAAAGCGGTTGATGGCTGCGACCCGCGATGCGTTGGATTTGGCAATCAAAACTATCGTACCGAACGTGACCCATTTATCCGATATCGGACACGCGGTTCAATCACGGGTCGAGCGGGAAGGTTTCAGCGTAGTACGCGATTTGGTAGGACATGGTATCGGCCAACATTTGCATGAAGAGCCGCAAATCCCGAATTACGGTTCACCGGGCCGGGGAGTAGTCCTGAAACCGGGAATGGTACTGGCAATCGAACCAATGATCAATGCCGGAACCTATGCAGTAAAAGTGCTGCGAGACGGGTGGACGGTAGTGACCGTAGATGGTAAACCGTCAGCCCATTACGAACATACGGTGGCGATTTTAGAAACCGGAGTAGAACGGTTGACAATTGCCAACGCTAATTAGAGAGCGCGGAATATGAGTAGTGACGCTTCGATCAAGATGGATGGTGTCATCGTTGAGTCGTTGCCGAACGCGACGTTCCGGGTCGAACTCGAAAAAGGGCATATCGTTCTTGCTCACATTTCGGGTAAAATGCGGATGAATTTCATCAAGATTTTACCCGGTGATAAAGTGACGGTAGAGTTAAGCCCTTACGATCTGAAACGCGGTAGAATAGTTTACCGGTATAAATAACGGTAGCGCAGGCAATTTGTCTGCACCAGCAAAGAAGTGAGAGGATTGGTCATGAAAGTGCGACCCTCGGTAAAGAAAATTTGCGACGCTTGCAAAATAGTCAAGCGGAATGGCGTCGTGCGGGTTATCTGCTCGAAGAAGCCGAAACATAAACAACGTCAAGGTTGAGACTAAGCAGATAGAGAGGAGCAGTCGTGGCACGTATCGCAGGCGTAGACCTTCCCCGCAACAAACGCATTGAGATTGCGTTGCGTTACATATACGGCATCGGGCCGTCGGTGGCGCGTAAGATTATTGCGGATACCGGAGTCAATCCCGGCAAGAAGGCAGGCGATCTTAACGACGAGGAATTGAATAAAATCCGTAACGCTATCACCGCCGAATATAAAGTGGAAGGCGCATTGCGTTCGGAAGTCCAGATGAACATCAAACGATTGATGGACATCGCGTGTTACCGTGGCCTGCGTCATCGTAAAGGATTACCGGTGCGCGGCCAAAACACGAAAAATAATTCCCGTACCCGTAAGGGTCGGCGCAAGACCATCGCTGGCAAGGTAATGGCCCCGCGCAAGTAGAAATTGGAATGTTGGTGCGGTTATTGCCGTGCCATTAGAGAGGGAGGTCGGACAATAACGTCCGGCATCTAACCGAGAGAAGGCAAGGAGCGAGTTAGTGGCGACGACTCCCAAAAAGAAAAAAACGAAGAAACGCGAGAAAGTGGAAGCGGCGGGAGCGGCTTTCATTCAAGCGTCGTTTAATAACACCATCATTACGCTGACCGATGCTTACGGCAATACGATTTCATGGTCGTCTTCGGGCAAGATGGGTTTTAAAGGCAGCCGGAAAAATACCCCGTTCGCGGCGCAGCAAGCGGCTACTCAAGCGGCGAAAACTGCAATCGACCTTGGTTTGCGTAAGGTATCGATTCAGGTCAAGGGTCCCGGCGGCGGTCGCGAATCTGCAGTGCGCGCATTAGCGGCGGCGGGTTTGGCAGTGCTGTCGATCAAGGACACCACACCGTTACCGCATAACGGATGCCGTCCCAAGAAACGACGTCGTGTATAACATGTTCAAAAATTTCGAATTTGGTTTATCCAGGAGAGTAACGAATGGCAAGATATAGTGGTCCGGTATGCCGGATTTGCCGCCGTGAGGGAGAGAAACTATATCTGAAAGGCGAGCGATGTCTGACGCCGAAATGCGCGTTCGAGCGGAAGGGATTTATTCCCGGTATGCACGGACGTACGCGGCGCGGCAAGCTTTCCGAGTATGGAATTCAGCTTCGCGAAAAACAAAAGATACGCAGAATGTACGGGTTACTTGAAGCACAGTTCCATGCGTTTTACGAGAAGGCATTGGCAATGCCCGGTATTACCGCCTCGAATCTGATGGTATTGCTCGAATCGCGGCTTGACAATGTGATTTACCGGATGGGTTTCGCATCGTCGCGGGCATCGGCACGTCAGATGGTACGGCATGGTCATTTCACAGTGAATGGCAAGCGGGTCGATATTCCCTCTTACCGCCTTGCCACCGGCGATATCGTTCGGGTTTCTGAACACGAAAGGTCGCGCAAGTTGGCGGCAATTCATGAAGCGATGAAGCGGGTCAATATTTCACGGTTACCGGCGTATGTCTCGCTTGATAAAGCCAAGATGGAAGGTACATTCAGCAAACCGGAGCGCACTGATATTCCGGAAACGATGAAGTTGCGCGAACAGATGGTTGTGGAATTGTACTCTAAATAAATTTTTTTCGTAGGTAGCGTAAGCATTGCTTACTTACCAATAATCGTAAATCCATATACGAGGAACGAATGAACGGACCGGGTTTGGTAATGCCGGAGCAGGTCGAACTGGACGAAACAACATATTCGTCGACTTTCGGACGCTTCATCATACAACCCTTGGAACGCGGATACGGTGTCACTCTCGGCAATTCACTTCGCCGGATGTTACTGTCCTCGATTCCAGGTGCGGCAATCACTGCGATCCGAATCGACGGCGTACTGCATGAGTTTTCCACAATCGCAGGCGTAGCGGAAGATGTTGCGGAAATCGTGCTCAATCTCAAGCAAGTACGTTTTAAATTACTTAACAAGAAACCGGATAAAATCGAATTGCAGTTGCGCGGCCCCGGCATATTTTCCGCCGGAGACTTGCAACAAGGGACGACCGATTTCGAAGTGTTAAATCCCGAACTGCACATCGCGACATTGAACGACAAGGCGAAATTTGGCCTTGAAGTCACCATTCGTCGCGGGCGGGGTTACATCGCAGCCGAAGATAACCGGATGCCCGACACCCCCATCGGTATGATTCCGATTGATTCAGTTTTCACTCCGATTCGCAATGTCGTTTACAAAGTCGAGCAGACCCGTGTCGGACAACGTACCGACTACGATAAACTCATCCTTGAAGTAACGACCGACGGTTCCATCACACCGGACGACGCGGTATCTTACGCGGCTCAGTCGATGATGGATCACCTTCGTTTGTTCATCGCATTCGATGTATCGAATAAACCCGACGACAGCGATTTCGACGATGAAACATTGCGTATCCGCAAGATATTAAAGAAACCGATCGAAGTACTTGAAATGCCGATTCGCGCTGCAAACTGCTTGCGCGAAATGCGAATCCGCACCATCGCCGACTTGGTTCGACGCGACGAGGACGACTTAATGCGTGCCCGTAACTTCGGCCGGAAGACGTTGGAAGAATTGCGTCAGATTCTTTCGAAAGATGGACTCGATTTCGGGATGGACGTCGAGAAATATTTACCGGAGTATCGTCTCCGTTAATCAATGGTGCGGAATTAATGCCGTGCTACCATTAGGATTTTTACCATGCGACACTTGAATAGTAAAGCATATCTGAACCGGTCGAAATCGCATCGCAGTGCGTTGATGATGAATCTCGCATTCGCGTTGTTCGAACGGAAACGGATTGTAACCACATTGGCGAAGGCGCGTGCTGCGCGTAGTTATGCCGAAAAGCTGATTACCCGCGCCCGCATCGGCGATCTTGCTTCGCGCCGGTTATTGCTTGCGGAGATTCCCAATAAGGAATTGATTAAGCATTTAATCGAAGAGATAGCACCCCGTTATAAAGACCGTCCCGGTGGTTATACCCGAATCGTGAAACTCGAAACCCGTCCGGGCGATGCCGCACCAATGGCATTTCTCGAATTGGTTGGTTACGAGGAAGAAATCATGAAAGCGGTTCAGGACCGGCTTGATGCGAAAGAAAAAATCAAGCAGGAAGAGAAGAAGCCGTCGATTGCTCGAGGTAAAGTCGATAAGAGCGCCGTCTCTACAACTTCCGAAGTTGAAAAAGCGGCGAAGAAGCGATTCCCGCGCGGTAAATGGCATCCCGGTGCCAAGAAGGGTAGCAGCAAGAAAGCGGCTTCCGGTGGTGAGACCAAAGCGTAATTTCTCGATACATGTATGTTCTGAAACAGCCCCGCTTGGGGCTGTTTCTTTTGCAGCACTTACTGATTTGAATGCTTCCAAATTCTCGCAATCATTCGTAACTTACAGACTAAGTTAAATCTCACCTTAAACGGAGTTTTTCGTGAATCTCCCACTCACTTTTCCTCTGAGAGCCCCGCGCGGTTCCCAACTTAATGCCAAAGGGTGGCTACAGGAAGCCGCTCTGCGCATGTTACTGAATAATCTCGACCCGGAAGTCGCCGAACGTCCCGAAGATTTGATTGTATACGGTGGTCGCGGTAAAGCCGCCCGTTCGATTCCCGCACTCAATGCTATCGTTCGTGAACTGCTTGATTTGGAAGCAGATCAAACTTTGCTGGTGCAATCGGGAAAGCCAATCGGCATCGTGAAAACGACACCCGACGCACCTCGCGTGCTTATCGCGAATTCGAATCTTGTTCCGAATTGGGCGACGTGGGAGCACTTCGACGAGCTTGACCGCAAAGGGCTTATGATGTATGGCCAGATGACGGCGGGTTCGTGGATTTATATCGGTACACAGGGTATTCTGCAAGGGACTTACGAAACATTTGCATCTCAGGCGCGGAAGCATTTTGGCGGCACATTAAAAGGTCGGTGGGTGCTAACGGCGGGTCTCGGCGGAATGGGTGGCGCACAACCGCTTGCCGTGACGATGAATGGCGGCGTTGCACTGTGTATCGAAGTCGATCCAACGCGAATCGAACGACGCCTGCAAACCCGATATCTCGACGAATCTACTGATAGTTTAGATACTGCCATTACACGCGTTAAAGAAGCGGTAAAGAAAGGCGAGGCGGCTTCTATTGGGTTGTTGGGTAATGCCGCCGATGTTGTGCCAGAGCTCGCAAAACGCGGATTTATTCCTGACAGCGTGACTGACCAAACCAGCGCACATGATGAACTGAATGGATATATCCCGAATCATTTTACGATGAAAGAGGCAGCAGAGCTTCGCAAGCAAAATCCACAAGCATATTTGAAAGAATCATTTCGTGCGATGGCAGAGCATTGTAACGGTATTATTGCTTTGATGGACAAAGGGGCGATAGCATTCGACTACGGCAACAATCTTCGGGCAAAAGCAAAGCAGGGAGGATGCACACGTGCATTCGATTATCCCGGTTTTGTGCCAGCTTATATCCGACCGTTGTTTTGCGAAGGGAAAGGCCCATTCCGATGGGCGGCGTTGTCCGGTGAACCAAACGATATTTACGAAACCGATAAAGCGATTTGTGAGCTTTTCCCAGACAATGAACCGTTGTTGAGGTGGATAAAACTTGCTCAGGAACGGGTGGCATGGCAAGGATTACCGGCGCGAATTTGCTGGCTCGGTTATGGCGAGCGAAACCTTGCAGGATTGAAGTTCAACGAGCTCGTCGCGACAGGAAAAGTGAAGGCACCGATTGTCATTGGACGCGACCATCTTGATTGTGGAAGCGTCGCTTCTCCATTCCGCGAAACGGAAGCCATGAAAGACGGTAGTGATGCAGTTTCGGACTGGGCTCTGTTGAATGCGATGGTGAATACGGCATCGGGTGCAACGTGGGTAAGTTTCCATCACGGTGGTGGTGTCGGGATGGGTTATAGCCAACATGCGGGTCAGGTGATTGTAGCCGATGGTACGCCGGAAGCGGCAAGGCGATTGGAACGGGTACTGACTAACGATCCACTGATGGGGGTATTCCGCCACGTCGATGCAGGTTACGATGAAGCCATTACTTGTGCGAATAAATTCAACATCCATATTCCGATGAAGCGTTAAACTAAAATTAGCAATATTAGTTGTCTAATTTGTTTAAGAAAATCCTGTTAGCGAACAGAGGAGAGATTGCCATCCGCATTATGCGGGCGTGCAACGAACTTGGCATTCGTACTGTCGGGGTTTACAGCGATGCCGACCGTACTGCACCTCATACCCAATACGCAGATGAAGTGGTTCATATCGGCCCTTCACCCGCGCGTGACTCTTATCTTCGCGCTGATAAAATCATCGTCGCTGCTAAATCTACCGGTGCGGAAGCAATTCATCCGGGATACGGATTTCTTTCCGAACGAGCGGAATTCGCACAACAAGTAAATGAAGCGGGTCTAATTTTTATTGGACCACCTGCCAGCGCGATTGCGGCAATGGGTTCCAAAACAGCGGCACGGTTGCGAATGAAGGCAAGTGGTGTGCCGGTGGTTCCCGGTAATGAAGACCCCGTGAGCGATCCTCATATTGCGCTCACACTTGCAGAGGAAATTGGCTATCCGATTCTCATCAAAGCGGCACATGGCGGAGGTGGTAAGGGGATGCGCAAAGTTAGCACCCGTGAAGAAATGCCGTTGGCGTTAGAAGCGGCTATGCGTGAATCGCAAGCCGCATTTAATTCCTCCGAAGTTTACCTCGAACGCTGTATCGAAAATCCTCATCATATCGAAATTCAAATCCTCGCCGACAAATTCGGGAACGTCATTCATCTCGGCGAACGGGAATGTTCCATCCAACGCCGCCACCAAAAACTATTGGAAGAATCACCATCACCGTTCATCACACCGGAATTGCGTAAGAAAATGGGAACGGCGGCAGTTCAAGCAGCAAAGGCCGTTCGATATGAAAATGCAGGCACTATTGAGTTTCTGGTAGACGCCGAACGAAATTTCTATTTCCTCGAGATGAATACGCGATTGCAAGTCGAACACCCTATAACCGAGCTGGTAACGGGAATCGATTTGGTAAAAGCACAATTGCAGATCGCAAGTGGTGAAAAGATTCTGTGGAAACAATCGGATATCGTTCAAACAGGGTGGGCGATTGAGTGCCGTATTTGTGCCGAAGATCCTTTGTCGAATTTTTTGCCTTCCACCGGACATATCTCTCATCTCCGCACTCCTTCCGGACCGGGCGTTCGCGACGACCGCGGGGTTACTGAGGGGAGTGATGTAACACTTTATTATGATTCGTTGCTGGCGAAATTGATCACTTACGGTACAGACAGATGTGAGGCAATAGCGCGGACGAAACGTGCGTTGGAAGAGTATCATATCGTAGGCGTGACGACTACAATTCCGTTTTTAGAATGCCTCATGAGCCATCCGGTTTTTCTCGCGGGAGATTATAACACCGGTTTTATCGAATACGAATTATCTGAGCGCCATTTATCGGATAATCGGAATGAAGTTAAGAGATTAGTCGCGATTGCTGCTGCATTGTATGCTAAAGCGAACCATTCAACCGGTCACAATTCTGAAATGAAACAAGTCCCGAATAA
>CAZPUW010000095.1:0-8801 GCA_964589795.1 uncultured bacterium | reverse complement strand
AAGTGGTTATGCGAAATATGTGTTTAGTACTAGTGACGGCCATTTTGAAATCACATCCGCAGGACTTGAACATTTAAATCAGCATCGAGATGTTTTAAGTTACCTATTGGACAACGACTTTTCATACGAAGAGATAGCTGCTAGTCTTGTTAAAATTGAAAAAAACGAGAGCACCAGGAAGATAGAAGTTTTTGATGAAAACTTAATTATTCAAGAAGGGCTAAAAAAATTAGTTAAATCCTCGAAATATGAACGTTCGGTCAAATTAAGAAATTTTGCGATTGAACGTTTCACAAAGGATGGTAAGATCAATTGCAGTTGCTGTAATTTTAACTTTGAAGACTTTTATGGTATAGAAATTGGAAAGGGTTTTATTGAAATACATCACGCGAAACCAGTTTTTAAATTTGAAGACGAAGACTTAAAAAAAACATTGGAAGAAGCGATTAAGAATGTTGTTCCAGTGTGCTCTAATTGCCACAGAATGATCCATAAAAGTTGGCAGGAACCACTTGAGATTCAGTATCTCAAAGAGCGAATAAAGGAACACGGTAAATTTATACAAAACGCATAATTTAAATAATTTAAACAACCTCTTGCAGTTTGTCCCATCTGTAATCACCACATACTCGTAAAAGACCATACAAAGTCCCAAAGACTTGATGTTTATCTCATTTCTCTTTGGGCTAATTGAGTTTACTCTTGTCAGCCACACCCATTTTTGATATTCATCAAAATGCGATAGGAATTGAGTATGTACCTTTTATGTGAAATGGCGCGCAAACAAATAATGGCGCTAATCGCGATTTTCGAACAAGGAGAAGTACGTGAAAAAACTATGGATAGGGTTTGCAACGGTAATCATCGTTTCGTTCATCCCCCCATTCCGTCAAAAGTAGTCACCCCCGATGGAAAATTCATACTTACCCAAACCGATATCGAGACCGGTCAAAATGTCTGGCAGAATATGGGTGGAATGGAACTTGGTTCGGTGTGGGGGCACGGCAGTTATGTCGCTCCGGATTGGTCGGCGGATTGGTTACACCGCGAATGTATGTTCATCCTCGAAGCGTGGGCGCCGGCAAACTTCGGACTCCCCTACAAGGCGCTTAATAACGAACAAGTCGCAGTGCCTCAGTCGCGGCTCGCGAAGATGATGCGGAAAAACACATACGATCCGGCAACGGGAATTTTGACCATCGATTCGATTCGTGCCGCGGCATTCGAATCGCTCTCGAAATATTACTCGCAAATTTTCACCGACGGTAATTCGAAGTACTCGATACCGCAAGGTGCACTGACCGACCCAAAAGAATTGCGCGAATTAACCGCATTCTATTTTTGGACAGCATGGGCAACAACCACAAATCGTCCCGGCCAAGAGGACATGACATACACGAGTAACTGGCCGCACGAGGAGTTGGTGAATAATCAACCGACTGCCAGCTCCATCGTTTGGACGGGGGTCAGCATCATCGTTTTGCTTGCGGGTATAGGCGGTATGGTGTGGTGGAATGCCTCGCAAAAACACGATCCTACACCAAGTACTCCTCCGGCAAACGATCCGCTTTATTTGGCGACGCCAACCCCGTCGCAAAAATCGGTCATCAAATATTTCTGGGTCGTGTCAGGACTGATTCTGGTTCAGATAATCGTCGGGGTGATAACGGCGCACTACGGTGTGGAAGGGAACGGATTTTATGGTGTGCCGCTCTCGAAATGGTTGCCGTATGTACTCTCGCGGACGTGGCATGTGCAGTTGGGAATCTTCTGGATTGCAACGGCATGGCTTGCCGCGGGACTCTACATCGCACCGGTGGTAAGCGGCATCGAACTCAAAGGACAGCGGTTCGGTGTAAACTTTCTATTTTTCTCACTGCTTCTTATTGTAGTCGGTTCGATGGTTGGTGAAGCGATGAGCATCCAACATAAGCTTACCGGTACGGCGGCATTTTATCTCGGACATCAGGGATATGAGTATGTGGACCTTGGACGGTTCTGGCAACTATTCCTGACGGTTGGACTCGTGTTGTGGGTCTATCTCGTCGGTCGGAATGTAATGATTGCGATCAAACGCCGCGATGCGTCGCGCCCGATTCTGATTACGTTCCTCATTTCGGGAATCGCTATCGGTGCATTCTATATGGCGGGGTTAGTGTGGGGCCAACACACGAATTTAACCATTGTCGAATATTGGCGGTGGTGGGTTGTTCACCTTTGGGTGGAAGGATTCTTCGAAGTATTCGCCACCGTGATTATCGCATTCATGTTTGCGAGATTACAGTTAATTAAAATCGATACAGCGAACCGTTCGATTGTACTTTCATCGACGATATTTCTAGCGGGTGGTATCATTGGAACGCTTCACCACCTCTACTTCTCCGGTACGCCAATCGCCGTGCTCGCGCTGGGTTCCGTATTCAGCGCACTCGAAGTCGTACCACTTGTGTTGGTTGGATTTGAGGCATGGGAGAATATCCGGTTCTCACACACCTCACCGTGGGTACAAAAATATAAATGGCCGATTTACTACTTTGTTGCCGTCGCATTTTGGAATATGGTCGGCGCCGGTCTCTTCGGATTCATGATTAACCCACCGATTGCTTTGTATTACATGCAGGGATTGAACACGACGCCGGTACATGGGCATGCGGCGCTGTTCGGAGTGTACGGGATGCTCGGCATCGAATTGATGCTCTTCTGTCTGCGCGTGTTGTATGTACAACAAGAGTGGAAAGAGAAGATGCTCAAGTTTTCATTTTGGGCTATGAACGGCGGTCTATTTGCGATGGTAACGTTTTCTCTGTTGCCGGTTGGATTGTTACAAACATACGCATCGGTTAAGTATGGCTATTGGTATGCTCGCAGTTCGGAATTTTTGGGAACACCGGTCGTGCAAGCATTCAAGTGGTCGCGGGTATTCGGCGATACGATTTTCGCATTGGGTGCGGTTGCATTGGTGTTGTTTGTGTTCGGATTGGTGACGGGACATTCGCTCAAGAAAAGTATGAGCGCGAAATAACTCGTGAGAGGAAATAGCAGAAAGGAATGAATATGAAATACGCAACGGATGATTTACGGCATGAACACGAAGTAATTCTCGTGCTGTTGGAAGCACTCGAAGGAGCTGCGAAGAGAATGGATAAGGATAAAGAAGTTCCTCGCGGCGATCTCGAAGAAATGGTGGACACGATAAAAGTATTTGCGGATAAATGCCATCACGGGAAGGAAGAGGATTTACTTTTCCCGGCACTGCAGAAAGCAGGAATGCCGACGGAAGCAGGGCCAATTGCGGTAATGTTACACGATCACGAAATGGGCCGGATGTATGTGAAGGGATTGTCAAATGCGCTCGTCGATATGAAAACAAGTAAAGCCGGAAACGCCTCTTTCATCGAAAATGCGAAGGGGTACGCTCAACTTTTACGCAATCACATCGGCAAAGAAAATAATATTCTCTTTCCGATGTCGGAAAAGATGTTACCGGAAGCGGAGCAGAAACGATTACTCGAAGAATTCGCTAAGTTGGAGAAGGAGCGGATTGGCGAAGGTGTTCACGAGAAGTTGCATAAACAAGTACACGACTGGCATAAGAAGTACGCGGAAGTATAGGTTTGAGTTGTGATTAGTATAATTGAATGGGCGGCACTTTCGTGTCTCCCATTTTTTTGTGTTTATCCCCCGACAACTCCATTTTTCTTATTAATATTTTGTATATTAACAAACACAACTCAAACCGGAGGTGAAGATGTATCGCATTGCCTTTTTCTCCACAGCGGTTAGATTACTATTTACATTCCTGATCTTTTATCCCGCCTTGTCTTTCTCTCAATCTTGGAATAACCAATTCACCGGACAAGCTCATTTGTTTGGCGTCCATTTCTTGGATGCTCAAAATGGGTGGGCAGCTGGTAACAGAGGATATTTTTTGCACACTTCGAACGGTGGTAATGATTGGAATCGACAAAACACAGGTTTTGCTGATTGGGATTACACTTCCATTCGTTTTGCTGACGCAAATCATGGCATGGCTACGATCAACAATCTTCCAAGTCGTTTCAACTTATCTATCACCACAAATGGGGGAGCGATGTGGTCGGGTCAAATGATTGGATTGGGGTATGAACTGAATTCGCTGGCGTTTGTGGATTCGAATCATGCCTGGATTGCCGGTTCAGAGGGTATTTATTGTAGTACCAATAGCGGATTGAATTGGACGGTACAGGTAGCGAATGATATGTTTCGCAAAATCGTATTCGTGGACACCTCTTACGGATGGGCACTGAACGACCTTTGGGATGTATATCGCACTTCGAATGGCGGTAGAAATTGGAGCAGTCAATCCCTTTCACCGGGAAATTATCTTAGCATTGCATTCGCCGATACGAACAATGGTTAGGCTGTTGGTCATTTCGGAAGAATACAACACACAGAAGACGGAGGACAGACGTGGCTTCTCCAAAACAGCGGCACCAGTAAAGGTCTGAACGATGTCACCTTTCTGAACAACGAAGTTGGTTGGGCCGTCGGAGATTCCGGTACAATACTCTACACTACCGACGGTGGGGGACAATGGTTGAATCAAAGTTATAATACTTTGAGTTGTCTTTATTCTGTAAGCTTTATCGGCGAAAACGAGGGTTGGGCAGTCGGTTTCAATGGTATGATTCTTCATTACAGCGGTACGGAATGGGCGCCCGAATCAGAACCCGCGACTCGTCCAATCGAATTCTCGCTGCACCAAAACTATCCAAATCCGTTTAATGCTACGACGACGATTTCTTTTTCACTTCCTAAAGCAGACAACGTTTCGTTATCGGTATTCGATGTTGCTGGACGAAATATTGCAACACTCGTGAATGGATATCGTAGTGCAGGAAATCAACGGGTATCGTTCGATGGAAAGGCGTTGCCATCGGGGGAATATTTTTACCGGTTAAAAGCCGGAAATGTTTCTGAGACGAAGAAATTGGTTTTGATTCGTTGAAGGAATTTGAAGTACAACAGAAGTGGTTCAATTATACTACTAAACGGAGGCAACAATGAACCGCAGTGTCTTAAGTATCTTTAGTCTCTCCTTATTCTTTGCTGTATCACTGTTTTTCCCTCAAAACGCACACTGTCAAGCGTGGTCTGTGCAATCAACTTACGGAGGTGGTTG
The DNA here is from genome assembly GCA_964589795.1 of uncultured bacterium. Lineage (GTDB taxonomy): Bacteria > Electryoneota > JAOADG01 > JAOADG01 > JAOADG01. The sequence goes on along the minus strand of CAZPUW010000095.1, from coordinate 3,640 downwards.
TATCACCTGTACCGACAGTGCCCACGCCTGTGTAGTCGGTCCAGGCGGTAGCATCTACCATACCTCAAACGGTGGTATAAATTGGGTTGTTCAGTATTGCGGAACAGACCTTGAACTGTATCATGTTGTCTTTTCCGATGCGAATAATGGTTGGGCGGTTGGCGATTCCGGGGTAATTATTCATACGAGTAATGGTGGTAATACCTGGAGCACTCAAATCAGTGCAACACGCCTCATTATGCAAGGAGTTTCTTTTCCCGATAGTTTACACGGCTGGGTTGTGACTTCAGATTCGATGCATGCAAATCGCATATTGCACACAACTAATGGTGGAGTTACTTGGGTTGCCCAAAACATCAATTTACAGTTTATCCCGTTTAGTGTCACATTCCTGGATAGTAATAATGGCTGGATGGTTGGTAGCGACGGAACAATCATGCATTCGACAAATGCCGGTGCTACATGGGCGACACAGCAAATTGGAGCAGATGCTTGGTTACAACAGGTTGTATTTAGCGATGCTCATAATGGCTGGGTTGTTGGTGGTGATCCTGGTCAAATAAATCTTGCTCACACATCAGATGGTGGAACTACTTGGAATAGTCAAAACTGTGGAACAACGGCATGGTTGTGTGGAGTGGCGTTTCCGGATAGCAATAATGGTTGGGTCGTAGGTGATTATCTTCAAATGCATCATACAACCGATGGGGGTGTGACCTGGACCAGTCAAACCATTCCAAATGGTACAGCAGTATATAGTATTACTTTTTCTGATGTTAATCACGGTTGGGCATTAAGCGATTATGGTGCTATTCTTCGCTACTCAGGAACTGATTGGGTTGCTGAAACGCGTAGTGTGGGACTACCAAACACACCGAAATTACATCAAAATTATCCAAATCCGTTTAATGCTACGACTACGATATCGTTTTCACTTCCGAAAGCAGACAACGTTTCGCTCTCGGTATTCGATGTTACCGGACGAAATATTGCAACGCTCGTGAATGGGTATCGAAGTGCGGGAAACCAACGGGTCTCGTTCGATGGAAAGACATTATCATCGGGAGAATATTTCTACCGGTTAAAAGCCGGGAATGTTTCTGAAACGAAGAAATTGATTTTAATTCGATAAACAGCAGGTAAATAAAAGTCAACCGTTGAAGTCCCCCGGATTATTTGAATCCGGGGGACTTTTATTTCACATATAACACCGAAACGGTTTGCGCACTCTTTGATAGTGTTTCAGGAACAATAAAATATTTACCACTGGACAATCCCGTTGGTTTCCAATGAAGTGTTTGACCGTTCACTGCGTCTAACTTTGCAACGTGTCTACCCAGAATATCGAATATATTCACTCCGCTATTAGAACGATTGTTAGAGTTCACGCGGATGATTAATTCACTATTGAATGGATTTGGATAAACGGATAATTCGATGTGATTAGGAAGGTTCATGTTGTTTTGCCCCTGTATTCCGGTTGTTGAAAAGACGGGAGTCGTTCGCCATGGAATAGGATTGATGCTATCCGGCAGCGTTTGTCCTTGGCCGTTGGGATTTCCGGTCCAGTTGCGTCACCCCACCAACAATCTGGCGCTGTAGCAATACCCACCGATGTATTGTATAACACGTTTCCGTTTTGGGTAAACTGATTCCGGTCGAAATCGCATTTGGAAAAATGAAGTTGCGGTAGAAGAGTGTCGTAAACAGCGCAACCCCATGCGAAAGTATTATCGTGTATGGAGGTCGAGTCGAAATTTCCGTTTGTACAGTTATCCTCATTAAATGACAGCAAACTCCCGGCAAAAGTATTATTTTCGATTTCACAATTCACTACTTGAACAGAACCCATGTTAACCATGATAAGACTCTTTTGTACAGAAGGTGTTAAATCAGTATAGAAACTGGTATTGTGGGAAAATAAGCAATTTCGAATTGTGTCAGCGCCGTGGAGTGACGTTATGATTGCGTCGGGATAGGGATTCCAAGCTAAAAAACAAGAATCAAAGAGACAATTTGTAACAATACCCGACCCGATGGTTAAAGGAAAATCAGCAATTGATTTGAATTGACAAGAATCGATAATAGCCGCGATACCTGTCATACTCGGCCCATAGCCGTTATGACTAAATACCGTTCGTTGGACACGCAACGTGTCAGTCACATATACTAAAACTGAGTTTCTTGAATTCCCTCTCCCTTCCACCGTACAATCCGTCATGATAAATCTACTTGTAGATAAATTTACGGCTATCCATGGCATAATCGCGGTAGCCGAACCGAAATAATGGCAATTAGATATTATAATAACGGGATGAATCGAAGTACCATCGAGTGCGATTGCTGCATCCTGATAGCGGTCTGCGTTGCCGGGGAAAAATGTTCCGATAAAATAGCAGTGATCCATGATTAACGTATGTGTCACGCCTTTGATGATTTGACAACCGGACAGCGACGGTTCAGCAGATTCAACACGGATTCCCGAGAGCGTAAGCGAATTCGAATTTGAATAAATCAGTGGCCGCGAATACGTCGCCCGCCAAATTGTCGATGCTATGGTATTGGTGTCGCCGTCAATTATGAAGCCGGAAGCGACGGTAATATTTACAGGTAGGGAAAGGGTATCGGTATACGTACCGGAAACAAGTAGAATCGTATCGCAGCTTGCCGCGGCTGTAACTGCGCTATGGATGGTGGTATAAGACGCCGGGACATGAAGAATAGCCGCTTCAGCAATAGTTACAGAAAAAAATAGGAATGAAACAATAAAACGGTTAAAATTCGCCATACTAATTCCTCCAATGTCTTGAAGTTTTAAGCAGGAAATGTAATTACCGATTCCCCACTTTTCGTACCATCACAAATTGCGCTAATTCAGGATCGAGCGCGAGCGTTGTCTGTTCACAATCGACAACAAGCGTCGGAAGTGTCTGCCTCACAGTAATGACACTACCATGCGAAAGACCAAGCCGAATTAATTTTTCGGCAGCATCTTCATCCAAAATAGTATGGACGGAATATGATTCGCCTTTTTTGCCGCGTGTTAGTGGAATCCACAGCGGCGGAGCTTTATCGTCCTTGCGGGCGCAGCATTGTCCGGGTGGTATGGGATGTCCGTGCGGACAGCGGGAAGGATGTCCGAGCAGGGTACAAATTGAATCGGCGATATCGTCGGCAAGTACATGATCGAGTTGGCAAGCAGGGCCTTCGGTTTTCTCTTCTTTATCGAGCGGAATGCCAAGGATATCGACAACTAAGCGTTCGGCAAGACGATGGCGGCGAATGAGTTTTTTGTACTCTTTCTCGCCCGACGGTAGCCACTGTACAACCTGAACGCCATCGTTGGAAACGATTTCGATTTCTTCAAGAGCAAGCAAGTTGTCCAGGTCGGAGGGGTTGATTCCTTGTGCAGTCAGAGTGGTGATATCGTTTTGGTTTTCTTCGATGAACAGACCAAGATGTTCGAAGAGATGTACGGTCTCATCTTTAAGCTCGAGACCGGTGATGCCGCTAATTACGGGGGTCATGTGGTTGTTCCGATTTGGAATTAACTGGCGAAGACGTGCAAGTTGCGCAAAATAATATTCAATACCACGCCGACTGCTAATGCATACATCGAAATGAATACCGTCATAATGGC
>CAZPUW010000094.1:0-8837 GCA_964589795.1 uncultured bacterium | reverse complement strand
ATATTTGCAGGTGAGCGATTGCTCTCCGATAGCGTCGATTATCGCGTGGATGAAATACCGGGAAAGGTATGGCTGATTCAACCCGAACCGGGAGTCGAAGTCAAAGTACAATACCGTGCCGCGGCGCTTGGCTTGGATAGAAGAATCTTCCGAATGCGATTTAAGCCGATGCTTACCGATTCAACCATGCTACCCGGTAGTCAATTCGAGAATGCGGATAAAGCGGAGAGTGAAGAAGAGACGAATGATTCACGGTTGAGCCGTTCGGGCAGCATTCTTCGCGCTGTCACTGTCGGTACGGGTCAGGATGTCGGAATTGAATCGGCGTTGCGATTGCAAATAGACGGCAACGTCACGCAGGACATGGAACTACATGCGGTTCTCTCCGATCAGACAGGAGGTATTCCTCCGGAAGGGAATACCAAGACCTTAAAAGAATTTGATAAAATATTTATTCAAGCAAAATCGCCAACGGTAACCGTTAACATGGGCGATTACGGATTGGAATTTGGACACGGCAACCAATTCGCGACAACCGATAGGCAAGTGCAGGGGGCGGAACTGCAATACCGCGCACCAAGGTGGTCAGCGGAAGCGGCAGGTGCGATTACGCGGGCAAAATTCCGGTCGATTGTACTGACACCATCCGAAGGAAACCAAGGGCCTTATCTCCTCACCGATGATGCAAACAATGTGAATGTTCCGGTTGTTCCGGGTTCGGAACGGGTCTATCTCGATGGGACGCAATTAACTCGCGGTGAGACTGAAGATTTTGTTATCGACTACTCAACCGGTGAATTGACCTTTACACCAAAACGACCGATACACGACGATTCGCGGTTACGAGTTGAGTATGAAACGATTCCCGGTAATTACAATCGGGGTGTCGTTGCATCGCAAGTTTCCGCTCGTGCACCGGGTAAAATATTCGATATCGGTGTCGTTTATTTTCGCGAAGCAGACGACATTGGAAATCCGGTTGGCGTGACGCTTGATAGTGCGGCGAAGGCGGCGTTGGGGAAAGCGGGGAGCGACCCGAATGCGGCAGTGTACGATGGTGCAAAATTTGTCGGTACGGGGAAAGGGGATTATGTCAAACAACCCGCACCGGGTGGTACCGACTCAATTTTTGTTTTCGCCGAACCGGATACTGTAGGCGGCCAACCGAAAGGTGACTGGACAGTTGGTTTTTCACGGTTTCCGGGTGCCGGAGCATACCGTCAGGAATTCGATCCGCAGGCGGCGCAACTCGTTTATCGCTGGGTGGGGAGCGGGCTGGGAGATTATCTGCCACAAATCAGAGTACCGTTGCCGGAACAACATGATTTGCTCGGTATTCGTTCGCAACTAAAACTTCCGAACGGAATTTACAGCTCAGTCGAATCCGCATACTCCGATTACAATCCGAACCAACTTTCGTATAAAAAAGTCGACCGCAATGGCGGCGCCATTGCATGGACAACCGGTTTCGCACAACCGCCGGAAGATGGTTTTTCAAGGTGGCACGCGCAAGTCGTGTATCGCGAAGTAGAATCGAATTTTCTTCCATTGGAACGCAACAGCGGCGTCGATGAATACCGGCGGTGGGGGTCAACGGATACGTTGAGCACTTCCGGTGAAGTAACGAAAGAAGCGAGTATCGGTATTCAACCGGTCAAACCGTTCCAATGGAATGTGGATGCGGGCGATCAAGTGCGGGGCAATGGTGCGCACTCGACGCGATTTGGTTCGGGGGCTTATCTGACGTTTCCCCTCGTAAATGGCAGTGCGTCGGTAGATAAAATTAAAGTGGAAAATACCCTCTACGGTTCGACCGATAACATTCTTTATCTGAAGCACAAACAGGCGTGGCAACTAGGGTTTGTCGTACCCTCGTTCTCAACCAATTTTGAAGACCGTGTGCACACGAGCGATACCATTGCTAAAAGCGGCACCCGAAGGTGGGAGAATGTTTTAGGATTCGATTTTAGTAAACTGGGTGTCCATCACATCGTAACCCAAGTCGATTGGCGGAACGACTGGAACCGCGACAGTACCGGCCTTGTCCCGGCGGTACGCGCGGTGGGGACGTTGTTGTCGCATAACGTTTCCTCAGCCAATGTCGAGGCGACGACGGAATGGAATCACCGCGACACCCGTTACTTGACCAGCGATTCGGGTGCGGCGGGATTGGTTACGACGGATTTGGTAAAATCGACCGGTAATGCCCACGACAAGAGCGGCGCAATAAGCGGCGAATGGAGCTATTCGGTCAACAAAACACGAAGCTCGCGGCTCGATGTAGTCGCGTACCGCGTTCCGTTAGGACAAGGCGACCACGTCCTTATCGGCGGCCAGTATATCCCTTCGCCGGAAGGGGATTGGATTGTCTATACCCGTCCATCGGGTGCATACGACCCGGTGTTGGATGTCGAATCAGTTTTTGGTTACCGGATGAATTGGGATCAATTCAAACCATATCCAATTAAAGGTGTTTCAACCGATACGAGAATTGAAATATCGGAACAAACAAAAACCGATAATACGTTGCCGATTCTGTTGCTCGATTTACGGAAGTACATGGGTGACTCGACATTGTACGGTAAACAGGAGATTCGTCAGGAAGTGGATTGGGATGCGACGCGGAAAGACCGCTGGCGGCTGCGATGGGATTTGATGCGGGAACGGAATAACCGGATGATAAGCGGTGCGGAAGACAGCAGGAGAGACCAAAGTTCGCTATTGTACCGCCAGACCGCTTCGCAAAATATCTCTTGGTCACTCGAAGGACAACGCGATTGGCAACTGCGAAATTATGTCGCGGCCTCGCTGGCGTCGCGGGATGCATTGTCATATGAGCTGTTACCGGAATTAACGATTCGCTACAAAACGAAACACGAATGGCGAATCGACGGCGAAGTGGGAACGGTTAAAGACCGAGCACTGAATATCCAATGGCAAGAATACGGCCTGACACCAAGCTACACATATTACTTTACCGGCACAGGAAGAATATTTGCCGACTTGGAATATCGCTCGCTCATTACTTCATCGAGCACGGTATTGCCTTATGATTTGACCGAAGGGCGGCAAAATGGTTCGAATTGGCGTTGGTCGGTACGTGGAGATTTTAAAATCGGGTCGAATGTAAACGGTAGTATTTCCTATAACGGCGTGAAAGATAATGCAACACCGGTACGCCACGAGGGGCGCGCAGAAATGATAGCATTCTTTTAACAAAGATGAAAAAAAACTCCTCTCATTTGCTGACGTTTTTCGCATTGCTACTCGGTTGTGCGATAGTTAGCCACGCGGCACAGTTGCGGGGAGAGTTGTTGCATTTGCGTTGGTTCGGTACTGACAATATTCCGGTATCCCAACGGGCACGGGCGTTCCCGCTACAAGAAGGGGACGACGTCGATTCGCTTTCGATTGTTCATGCGCTCGATACAGCGGCAGTGCGGTTGGCGCGAACCGGTTACAGTTCAATCCTGCTTGATTCGGCGGTATGGACACCGAAACAATTTGGAGGTGATTTATTCTTGTATTGGTCGAGTAGCGGTATTAACCGGCTTACCTCGTTCCATACCAGCGGCGATACGGCGGTAGGACTGAAGGTCGATACTTCGGGAACGACGGTGTTTGACCCGGATGTCATCAGCTCGCAATTAGACGACTGGATCGATCAGAGGTCAAGGCAAGGTTACCCGTTAGCGTCGATGCAATTAGATAGCGGAAGTATTATACCTGATTCACACACTGTCTCGATTAAGCTTCACGCCGAACTGAATCGAGGTCAACCAGTCGATGTCAACGATTTAGTTGTGAAAGGCGGGGAAGGGATACGACAGGAATTGTGGCGGCGGGAATCAAGATTGGTCTTCCCATTCCGGTATAATCCCGACAAAATTGCGCATGCCCGGCGCTACTTACTTGCGACTGAGCGGTTCGACGATCTCGGCAATCCTGACTTAGTAAAATTTGGCCCAACGACTTTACTTCGTTTTAACGGAAAAATCCGCTATCCGACGCAAATTGATGGGGTCATTGGCTATTTACCGGCTCGCGGAGCCGAATCTGCGACCATTACGGGTAAAGTTCACCTTGCGATGTCGCAGTTATTCGGGTCATTTCGAAGGGTAACGCTTGATTGGTCAAAACCGGATAACCGCAGTCAGGATTTCTCGTTTCAATATGTGGAACCGTGGGTGTTCAAGGTACCGTTGGCTTTACAGGCGAGTATCGCAGTTTCCGTACAAGATACATTGTATAGCGAATTTCGTGCGGATTTGAAAGGTATTTGGCAATTCAATGAATTTTGGACAGGAGGGCTTGGTGGGTTTGTACGGCAAGTAAGCGCCGACAGTGCCGCACAAACTTCTCTCGGATTTTCACAACTATCCGCTAAAGGTATCACCATGTCCGCAACTTACGACAACCGCGACCGTCCGAATAATCCGCGTGAGGGGCTATATGGTTCGGTAAATTGGGAATGGAGTAGGCGGCAAGACGGCGATACTATCCAAAAGTCAACGGATTTAGAGAAAATTGTAACGACAATGGAACAATCGATACCGCTCGACCGTTCCTATTCCTTACTACTCGGCGTTCGAGCGGGGGATTTGGACGTCAACGACTCACTGCCGCTACTACCGGATTTATTTACAGTCGGCGGACCCGGTTCAGTAAGGGGGTACCGTGAAAAAGAATTTTATGCAACCCGTTATGTTACCGGTACGATAGAGCCGCGCTGGCTACTCCTTTCGACCTCTCGCGCGTATCTATTTGTAGACGGCGGGTTCGTCGAAAGGCGGCGAGGTTCTATACGCAACCAAACAACACTTGCAGGGTGGGGGATGGGGATGTTGATTGGATTGAAATCGAGTCAAATCGGGCTGGATTTGGGCTGGGGCAGAAACGATACGCCACTGGATGGAAAAGTTTCATTCCGGCTGATACAAGACTTTTAGAACATCGCAGTGGACGTTATCTTTCGATGTTTTACATTCCCTAAAAGGATATTCGAATAATTACAAGGTATTATCTACAATCTGTTACTTTCCTCTCCAAATTATTGGAGCGGTTTGAACATGGCCATCCGTTGCGTGTGATGGGTATGCTGTGCCTGCTCCTTCCCGTATTTGCGTTCGCCCAGTTCGGACAGAATAAAGTCACCTACATCTATAGCAACTGGGAATCGATTAAGACACCACATTTCGAGATTTTTTTCCCGGACGGTGGTTATGACATCGCTGTAGAAACTGCCGAGTATGCGGAACTTTCGTACCGTTACCTATCGAGGAAGATGGATTACGAATTAGAGGCGGATGACCGCATCACGATTATTACACACCGCTCACACAATCAATTTCAGCAGACGAATGTTTCGACCGAAGAACCCGACGAAGCCGAAGGGGGTTTTACCGAGTACCTGAAATCGCGGGTCGTGATTCCGTACGAAGGGAATTGGGAAAAATACCGCCACGTGGTTCACCATGAATTAACACATGCGATGATGTTCCGCAAATACTTCGGACACGGTTTGCAGAGCGTAATTAACGGCATTACCCGGATGCCGATGCCGCTTTGGTACGTGGAAGGAATGGCGGAATATGAATCGAGGTTCGGATGGGATGTCGAAGCGGATATGTTCCTACGGGATGCGGTTGTGAACGATTGGCTACCGCCGCTGGATCAACTGGGCGGCTATCTCAATTATAAGGGTGGGCAATCGGTATTCTGGTATCTAGAGCAAAAATACGGGCCGGAAAAGGTTACTGAATTGATTAGTCGCGTTCCACGCTATCGCGATTTTGACCGCGGCGTTCGCGCTTCACTCGGTATCGATACCAAGGAACTTTCGGAACGATGGTTCAAATGGATTAAGAATCAAGAATGGTCATACTCCGGGCAATTAGAATCGCCGAAAGATTTTGCGACACCGCTCACTGACCACAAAAAACAAGAGAACTATATCAACAACGCGCCATCGCTTTCACCGCAAGGGGATCGCATCGCGTTTCTTTCCGACCGTTCCGATTACTTCGATATCTGGTTGATGAACGCATACAACGGGAAAATAATCCGGCGGCTGGTGAGTGGAGAGCGGAATGCCGGGTTCGAAGAATTGCATTGGCTTCAATCGGGTATTAGTTGGGATCCGACCGGGACGTTTATCACGTTCGGCGCGAAAGCGGAAGGGCATGATGCGCTTTATACACTCGATACGCGCGATGGGACAATTACCCACCGGTATCTTTTCAACCTTGATGGTGTATATAGCCCGGTGTGGTCACCAGACGGGAAGACAATCGCGTTTCAGGGATGGTTAAAAGGGAAATGCGATTTATATACTGTTACGTTAGCTGACAGCGTCTTGCACCACGTCACGAATGACGTATTTACGGACTTCGAACCAAGTTGGACACCCGATTCGAAATCGTTGTTGTTCTCATCCGACCGCGGCGACAGCATCGATGTAAAAGACACGACGATGCTACGCTCGATTGTCAAAGACCATGTCGAGACGATGGAGATTTACCGGCTTGACTTAGCCGATGGGAGAATTACCCGCATTACCCATGACGGCCAGATTGCCAATACACCGGTCTGGATACCGAATGATTCGGCGTTCGTTTATGTCTCTTCGAAAACAGGAATTTACAACCTATACCGTTACGATTTGCGGACGAATGAATCGAATGCGTTGACGAATGTTTTGACCGGTGTTTTTCAGCCATCCATTAGTAAGAACAAGTCGATTGCATTTGCCTCCTTCTTCGATGGTGGATATGACATCTACATGATGTCGACACCGTTGGATAAACCGGTTTACAAAAATCCACCGATTACACCATTCCAAGCGGGTAATTATGTTTATCCTCCCGATCCCGGTTTGGTTGTGAAGAAAAAGGGCGAGAAAAAAACGCAATTCGAAATTCAACATGAATATGCAAACTACATTTTTGACGATATGCGACCGGGAGTAGAGCGGTACCGCGAAGAAGAGGCAAAACACCCAACAGTGCCGGCAAAGCCAGCAGTTGCGGCTGTTAATGATTCCGATACCTCGTTTGTCGCGAAGGATTACAAGGTTCACCTGACGCCTGATTTGTTATTTGCATCTGCGGGATACTCGAATTTGGTGGGATTTCAGGGGAACGGACAGTTCCTATTGTCCGACGTTCTTGGGAACCATGTCATTTATATCTCTACAGATTTGTACTACGACATTGAGAACACCAACATCGACGCGATGTATTACAACCTGTCGCATCGGACGAACTACGGTATCGGCGGTTTCCATAACGTGTATTTCTTCAATTACGGGTGGACGCGAGACCGCAGTTACGGCGTAACTTTGGAAGCGCAGTACCCATTATCGAAATACATGCGGTTTGACTTTACGACCAACTTTATCAATATCATTCGCTCGCAGTACACGCTCGACAATAATGATTATATAACGTTAGCTACGCGGCACGTGTTACTACCCGGCATCTCGTTTGTGAAAGACAATTCGGTGTGGGGTTATGCAGGGCCGGCAAACGGCGAACGGTATCAAATCGCTGTCGACTGGTCGCCGGATTTCGATAACAATCCACCGACCGGTTACGGCACGAAATGGGGAATGGATTTTAAAACGCTGACATTTGATTACCGGCGGTATATGCGGGTTTCGCGTGATTATGGATTTGCAGTCAGAGTATCCGGCGGTGGTTCGGAAGGAAAGTCTGCACAACGGTTTTTCCTCGGTGGTGAATCGAATTCGCTCAATCGGGCATTAACAAATACGGCATTTGTTCGAGATGTCGATAACGTTTTCTTCAGCACTTTGGTCACACCTTTACGCGGTATGGATTTGTATGAAGTAGTTGGAACCCGGTATGCGTTGACGAATCTCGAATTTAGGTATCCCTTGATTCGGATGCTCGCACTCGGTTTCCCGTTACCGGCATTTTTCTATAATATTCGCGGTGCCAGCTTCATCGATATGGGCGGCGTGTGGGATAAGAACTTGTTCCGGGGAAGTGTCACAACCCCGAGTGGGGCTACCCAGCTACGCGACATGAATTTCGGGTTTGGCGTTGGAGCACGGGCAAATATCGGTTTTGCTATTTTGCGTTACGACCTCGCATGGCGGAGCGATTGGATATCGACCATGACACCGCAACATTACGTTTCATTCGGAACGGAGTTTTAAACGGACGGTTTGCGATGGTGGAAAAGATAACATCTGCATCGGAATTGATTTTCGTATCGGCGGGATCCACAACCAATATTTTCCTTCTTCGACGTTATTAAATTCAAACTCACCCTTCTCATTCGTTTTTCTCACCATGGTGTTTTCGCTTTTTTTGTTGTCGGTTGGAATGAGCAGTACCGACGCATCCGACACGGGTTTTCCATTTGTATCGACAAGTGTTCCGGTCAGTTGCGGGTAAACCATTGCGGATGGCAGCCACGGCGTACCGTAGCCGCGTTCATTATCGGGACTTGCTGCATAATCGCTACTCGCAATCATCGCGTTTTCGATGTGGTCGGCAGTCCAATCGGGGTGCGCTTGCCGGAGCATAGCAAACGCGGAACTCACCAACGGTGCGGCATAGGAAGTACCGTCTTCATGACCATAGTACGTGGGGGGTTTCAAATTCGCGACAAGGACTCCGGTTCCCCTTACCGCAAAATCCGGCTTGCGTTCGTAATCGGATGTCGGCCCACGACCGGAATAATCGGCTACACTGCCGTCGGGATTTAATGCCCCCACTGCGATTATTGACTTACCGGACGAGGGTGCAGTGATAGAACCATGATGCGGCCCTTCATTTCCCGCCGCACAAATCAGTATGACGCCGCGA
>CAZPUW010000093.1:0-8874 GCA_964589795.1 uncultured bacterium | reverse complement strand
GAAATAGCCGCAATCGAATCACTAATTCGGCCAGTTGCACATGTTTGGCGAGAACATCCAACGATGCCTCTGGTATTGGGGGGAGGCGTTGGAGCGAACCGATTGTTACGGTACCGGCTTCAACAGGAAGCCAGTCGAATAAACGCTCGTTTTATTGCCACTCCACCGGAATACTGCACGGATAACGGTGTCATGATTGCTGTAGCAGGAATTGAATCGATGAAGCACAATCTTCTTCTACAATCCGATTGGACAATTCACCCTCGTTGGTCACTCGATACACTTCCGGTAGCGGCATGACCATCCATCTTACTTCTGCAATCCACTTTTGGTTTTGGTTTCCACTGTTACTCGTTGCACTTGTTTTCGGCGCATGGTGGGGTTATTACCGCACAACTCCTGAACTTACGCGAATACAACGCTGGGGTTTATCTCTCTTACGCGGTATTGCGTTAATGTTGATTGTGTTGGCATGGGCGGGAGTAGAACTAACTCTGCAACGGCATTTTTCCCGGCAATTTCAACTCGGTGTTATTCTTGATGGCTCGGAATCAATGGTACTTTCTGACCGGCTCGGTTCACGACGGGAAACCGTCAGTCGAATCATCAATATGCTTTCGCGAAAACCGATAAGTGGAAGTACAATCGTCGCTGATACGATAAAACAAAGTAACGACCTTGAAAAAATGTGGTCGTCTTCATGGAGCCCTGCGAGTTATTCTTCCGCATCCCGGATGCTGCATAGTTTGGATTCATTGGAAACAAAACCGGATGGTCTGCTTTGGATAACAGATGGCGCTGTCGATGAAGGGGATGCTATTCCGTATCCTTCCAAACCGGTTTGGTCAGTTCCAATTGGAGATACTTTACCCGCACCGAATGCCTTTATTGGCGATCCCGATGTCCCTATGCGCGCTATCGCAGGTAAACCGATGCTCGTCACCATACCTGTTTCTGCTGAGGGTCTTGCCGGTCGGGATGCGTCACTTGAGTTATCGATAAACGGAGGCACGACTACCAACCGGAATATTAAACTCCCGGAGGATGGTACGCGGGATACCATTTCGATGACCGTTAAACCGGGTACTGCCGGGTGGCGAAACCTTACGGTTACTCTGCATGCTCCCGGTGATTCTTCGCTGTCGGATAATAAGCGAACTATCCCGGTGTTTGTTCGGGTAGCACAACTTCCCGTTACGATTGTGTATGGTGCTCTTCATCCCGATGTTGGCACCATACGTCATTCGCTCGAAGCCGATTCCGGTTTTACTGTTTCGATTTTGTCCGAAGAAAAAGCTACGCAACCCCCATCAAACGGAATTGTTTTTCTCGTCCATGCGCCGCATGAAGGCACCTCCGCCGGAGATGTCGTCGCCAGATGGGCAGAGGCATACCCACGCGGGTTATTGTGGCTGCCCGGTTCGGCTGGTTGGTCACCGACGCTCTCACGTGCGTTTACGGTAAGCGATTTAAAATACCGGGGTGGTGGAGACATCCAGTCGGTTACTCCGATTCCCACGAAAGAACATGTCTTATTGGGAAGTACGAACGAACCGGATTGGAGTAGGTTACCGCCGATTGCGGGACGACGAGGTACTTTTTCTGCAAGTGCGAATGTGGTTTCTTCATTTCTTGGCACCGAACCGGCAATTATTATGCAATCCGGTGCTACGAATAGGACGGCAATATTTGTCTGGGATGTATGGCGTTGGCAGCAAGCTCCCTTGGAAACAGGTCGTCCCGCATCCATCGATAAATTCTGGCGGGCGATTGCTGAATTTCTTGGTTCCGACCGTTCGAAAACATTTCGCGCGGTACCCGATCAGCGTTATTCTGTGGGTATTCCATGTAATGTAAGCGCGATTTGGTTATCTCCTTCCGGTGAAACCATTTCGGGTGGTGTAGTAACCGTCGAAGTCGGAACACAAAAAATTTTACTGGAAGAGCGTGAGCCGGGTAATTACCGCGGTCAATGGCAGCCCGGTCATGATGGTAATCAGACTTTAGTATTTCGGGGAACCACTTCGGATGGTCATTCCGATTCCGATACGTTGCAAGTTGACGTTGACAGATTTTCTTCCGAGCGACAACATGCCATTTCATTTCCGCGTCGTCTTGCCGGTGCTTCTATCACTGGTGGTGGTTTAGTGCATGAGAATGAGATTCCACATTTACTTGATAGTCTCTCCTCCATAAAAGTGGAAGATTACAACGAGCATTCATTTATCTTGTGGCGTTCGTTGTTTTCTCTGATTGGACTATTGTTGGTACTTTCGGTTGAGTGGTTTTGGCGAAGTAGAATTGGTTTGTTATAGAAACCTACCCGATGTTAGTTACACTTCTAATCTCTGATTATTCATTTTAGTTACTGCTCTTGTCGGAAACCGCATCTAACTTCGGAGTGAGTGGTGTTGCATAAGTACTGCTGGTACTGTTATACGATAGGTAATGATTTATATAAGCTTAGTAAATGTCATGCTTTATGATTTGTTGTCCGGAATTTTACTGCTAAAGAGTATTTAAACCACTTTTGCCTGTTCCTCGTTTTTTTCCTATATTTAATTGCTACAGCGACCGGCTGTCACCCCATTTTTCCGCAAAAAGAGATAGTTTTAGGTGCTTAGCGCCGATACTCCGGATTGTTCTGACAGGATTTTACTTTACGCATGCCCCAAAAAATCACATCACCAGCGCTTGAAGAAGCGGTCAAACGGCTTGCCAAGCTTCCGGGCATTGGTAAAAAAGCTGCACTCCGCATGGCGGTGCATTTGCTGGAAGCATCACCCGAAGATGTTGAAGCATTGGTGGCGGCAATCAAGAACGTGAAAAAAAGTATCGGTGTCTGTTCGATTTGCGGAAATTGGACGGAAAAAGACCCTTGTGTCGTTTGTGAATCGCCCTTACGCGACCGTTCGGTCATCTGTGTGGTGGAAGCCCCTGCCGATGTACTGGCAGTCGAGAGCAGCGGTTATAAAGGGTTATACCATGTATTAGGCGGTGCATTATCACCACTCGATGAGATTGGACCGGAGCAACTGCGCTTTCGTGAGTTGATGAAACGGTTACAAGCTGGCGATGTCCGTGAAATTATCGCCGCCACCAATCCAAGTGCCGAAGGTGATGCAACGGCAATGTATCTTGCCCGGTTATTGGAACCGTTACAAATCAAAGTGACACGTATTGGATTTGGCTTACCCGTCGGCTCGGATGTCCGGTTAGCAGACGAAGCTACGTTAACGCACGCATTGCAGTCACGACGCGAATTGTAGCAACAACTTTTCTTAACAATAAGTAAGTAAATTTTTATAGAACAACGGTAGAAGTAACCGCCCATACGGGCGAGTAGTAGAGTTCTGAGAGCCCGCGACTACATCAACCCTCCCATCCACTCGAACTTCCCGCAATCGCAAATTCAGGAGTAATTATTCATGGCAAAGAAATACACAACAATCGATGGTAACGAGGCGACTGCGTACGTAGCGTTTCGCACCAACGAAATTTGTTCGATTTATCCGATTACCCCCTCATCCAACATGGGTGAATGGGCGGATCAATGGGCGGCGTACGGTAAGAAAAATATCTGGGGTATCACACCCACCGTCGCTGAAATGCAGTCTGAAGGCGGCGCTTCCGGTGCTATCCACGGAGCGCTTCAAACCGGAGCGTTGGCTACAACCTTTACGGCTAGCCAAGGTTTGTTGTTGATGATTCCCAATATGTTCAAAATCGCCGGTGAATTGACGAGCACCGTGTTCCACGTAAGTGCCCGCTCTATCGCCGCACAAGCGCTTTCGATTTTTGGCGACCACAGTGATATCAATGCCTGCCGTACGACCGGATGGGGAATGCTCGGTTCGGCGTCGGTTCAGGAAGCAATGGACTTTGCACTCATCTCGCAAGTCGCTACCCTCAAATCGCGCATACCCTTCATTCACTTTTTTGATGGTTTCCGTACCAGTCATGAAGTGAATAAAATCGAAGTTATTTCCGATGAGATAATGCTTCAAATGATGGATCCGGAACTGATTCGCGCCCATCGTAATCGTTCGCTTTCGCCGGATCGCCCGGTATTGCGTGGTTCCGCACAAAATCCCGATGTCTATTTCCAAGGCCGTGAAACAGTTAATCCATTTTATGATGCATGCCCCGGTATTGTTCAGGGTGTAATGAATGACTTTGCGAAACACACTGGTCGTCAATACAAATTGTATGAATATGTCGGACACCCCGAAGCTGAGACAGTTATCATATTGATGGCGAGTGGTTGTGAAACTGCACACGAAACGGTGAATTACCTCGTAAGTAAGGGTGAAAAAGTTGGCGTCCTTAAAGTGCGCCTCTATCGCCCATTTGATATGAGCGATTTCATTCAAGCGTTGCCAAAAACTGTCAAGACGATTGGTGTTCTTGACCGCACGAAAGAACCCGGTAATGCCGGCGAACCGTTGTATCAGGATACCATCACCGCAATATTCGAAAACCTTACCAAGAAGTGGATGAAGTTCGATGCAATGCCGCAAGTAATTGGTGGACGGTATGGTCTCTCATCTAAAGAATTTACTCCCGGCATGGTTAAAGCGGTATTTGATAATATCAAATCGCCAACCCCGAAGAATCATTTCACAGTTGGAATCAATGACGATGTAGGACACACGTCGCTCGAGTATGACCCCTTATTCTCGACGGAAGGCGACAAAGTTATTCGTGGAGTATTCTACGGTATCGGTTCCGATGGAACGGTCTCTGCCAACAAAAATTCGATTAAAATTATCGGTGAAGACACCGACAACTACGCGCAAGGTTACTTCGTTTACGACTCGAAGAAATCCGGTTCGATTACCACCAGCCACCTTCGTTTCGGTCCCGATAAGATTCGCAGTACCTATCTGATTAGCCAAGCCGATTTTGTTGGTTGCCACCAGACCGTGTTCCTCGAAACCTATGATATTATGACGGTTTGTAAGCCCGGCGCCACTTTCCTTCTCAACACTCAAGTTCCTGTCGACAAGGTGTGGGATTCACTTCCGCGCATCGTACAGGAAGGAATGCTGAAGAAGAAAGTTAAATTCTACGTAATTGATGCTTACAAAGTTGCTAAGGAAGCCGGTCTCGGCGGTCGTATCAACACGATTATGCAGACCTGTTTCTTCGCCATCTCCGGTATTCTACCGCGTGAAGAAGCTATTCAGCGCATCAAGGATATGATTAAGAAGACTTGGGGAGCGCGTGGAGACAAGATTGTCCAGATGAATTTCAATGCAGTGGACATGACGCTTGCCAACTTGAGTGAGATTACCCTCCCATCGAAAATAACATCCAACATCGAACAACGTAAGGCAGTCGCCCCCGGCGCACCGAAGTATGTACAGGATGTAACATCGCTGATGATTTTGAACCGTGGCGATGAAGTGAAAGTGAGTGAAATGCCGGTTGACGGCACGTTCAGCACCGGCACGGCGCAATGGGAAAAACGTAATATCGCACTCGAAGTACCGGTATGGGATGAAGATATTTGCATCCAATGCGGTAAGTGTGTTTTGGTTTGCCCGCATGCTACAATTCGCCAGAAAGTATTCGATATCGAATTACTGAAAGAAGCACCTGCGACATTCAAATCGGTTGATTTCAAAGGTGCCGAGTACAAAGGCAAGAAGTATTCTTTACAGGTTGCTGTAGAGGATTGCACTGGTTGCGGTCTGTGTGTTGCATATTGCCCGGTGAAGAACAAAACCAATGCTTCACTCAAAGCCATTAACATGGCTCCGCAAATGCCATTACGCGAAACCGAACGCGCCAACTGGAATTACTTCTTAAGCATTCCTGATATGGATCGCCGAAATATCAAAATCGATTCCATCAAAGGCAGCCAACTGTTTCAACCACTTTTCGAATTCAGTGGTGCATGCGGCGGTTGCGGTGAAACCCCTTACTACAAACTGCTCACACAATTATTCGGCGACCGTGCAGTCATCTCGAATGCAACGGGTTGTTCCTCGATCTATGGCGGGAACTTACCGACTACGCCATTTACCAAAGATGCGAACGGCCGTGGGCCGGCATGGTCGAATTCACTGTTTGAAGACAATGCCGAATTTGGTTTCGGTTTCCGCTTGACGTTTGATAAGCTTCACGAAATTGCTGCTGACCTTGCACAGCGTCTCGCGCCACAAATCGGTGATGATTTTGTCACGAGTTTATTGACGGCGGATCAAAAAGACGAAGCGGGTATTCATGCCCAACGGGAACGGGTAGCTGCACTTAAAGTGAAACTTGCCGGCATCAATAACGAAAACGCTAAGAACCTGATGACGATTGCAGATAACTTGGTGAAGCGTTCAGTGTGGATTGTCGGTGGCGACGGTTGGGCGTACGATATTGGTTACGGTGGTCTCGATCATGTCATGGCGAGTAACAAGAATGTGAACATTCTTGTCCTCGATACCGAAGTATATTCGAATACCGGTGGTCAATGCTCGAAATCCACTCCAATTGGCGCTGTAGCGAAATTTGCCGCAGGTGGAAAAGCGATAGGAAAGAAAGATCTCGGCCTCATTGCGATGAGTTACGGTCATGTGTACGTAGCACAAGTAGCGATGGGTGCGAACGACCTCCAGACGATACGTGCGTTTATCGAAGCTGATGCCTACGATGGGCCGTCTATTATTATCGCATACTCGCATTGTATCGCGCACGGTATCGATATGGCACAGGGTATGGCGCATCAGGAGAAAGCTGTCAATTCGGGAAGTTATCCGATTTATCGTTTCAACCCGATGCTTGCGCTCGAAGGTAAGAACCCGCTTAAACTTGACTACAAACAACCGAAGATTAAGACTGAGGACTATATGTATGGCCAAACACGGTTTAACATGTTGACCAAGAGCAATCCGGAAGATGCGAAGAAATTACTCGAACTTGCCCAACAGCAAGCAGATGCCAAATGGCATTACCTCGAACAATTAGCAAGCATCTCGTATTCGTCGAAACCGGAATCGAACTAATCAAAACTGTAGGGGTGAATCAATTTCACCCCTACAGAACCTTTTGAGGGAAAAGTATGAACCTGAAAACCACTTATTTAGGCCTGAAGTTAGCTAATCCGATTGTTGTCGGTGCCGGCCCATTAACGGCTAATGTCGATAGCATTAAAAAACTTGAAGAGAACGGAGCCGCCGCGGTGGTGTTGCCGAGTATCTTCGAAGAACAACTCTCGCAGGAATCGATTGCACTGCATTACTACACAACAGCCGGTTCCGAATCGTACGCAGAAGCGCTTGATTACTTCCCTACTGCCAAAGAATATTATTTCGGCCCTGAAGAATATTTAAAATTAATTCGTGATGTAAAAGCTGCAGTCAAAATTCCTGTAATTGCTTCGCTGAATGGTTACACCGAATCCGGATGGATATCATTTGCGAAACAAATCGAAGATGCCGGTGCTGACGCGCTCGAGCTCAATATGTACTACCTCGCCACCGACCCGAATGTTTCCGGTGCTGATGTCGAACGGTATTACATCAACACGCTGAAAGCAGTTAAGAAAGCGACACGACTACCGATTGCAGTGAAGATGTCGCCGTTCTTCAGTTCAATTCCAGCGATTGCCAAAGAACTTTCAATGTCCGGCGCTACCGGTCTGGTGTTGTTCAATCGATTCTATCAACCCGATTTCGACCTCGACAAACTTGATATCTATCCCAATTTGCAGCTTTCCGACAGTCAGGAAATTCGATTATCCCTGCGTTGGATTGCCGTACTCTATGGTAAGATTGGTGCAAACCTTGCTGCTACGGGTGGTTGCCATACTGCCGTCGATACCATCAAACTGATTATGGCTGGTGCTGATTCGGTACAAATGGTAAGTTCCATTTTGAAATATGGTGATGGACACATCCGAACCGTATTGCATGGCATCGAGCAATGGATGACGGATCATGAATATGAATCAATCGAACAAATGAAGGGCTCGTTGAGTCATAAGAATGTTGCCGATCCATCTGCCTTCGAGCGTGCGAACTACATGAAGACACTTCAATCTTATAAAGGAATGAAGTAATTTAATTTGATTAGTGACAAAAAAAGGGTGCATTAACATGCACCCTTTTTTACTATTTCGTAAATTTAATTGGTAAGCGAATATTGCCCTTCCTGATGCACCCACACCGGGACCGGACAATGGTGTAATAACCGTTCTGTAGTCGAACCAAGTAGAATTCGTTCTATCAATTTTTGACGGCGGGGGCTCACAACGACTAAATCGACTACCCGTTCCTCGATGGTTTCCAAAATTTTATTCGACGGTTCCCCTTCAGTAACGATTAGTTCAAATTCGATATCGTGAGGTATTTCATTTCGGGCAAGATCGGAAAGGGAATTATTGGCTTGTTCTATCAAATCGGATTCTGCGGCAAGGATTGGTCCGGTATTCAGCGGTGTGTAGGGTACAGTTACTGCGATTTCTACGGAGTGGAAGAGTAACAGACGGGATTGCCAAAGCTCCGCGAGTTTAACCGCTTGTCGTAAACCGGCAAGCGACACGTCAGTGAAATTTATAGCAACCAGTATATTATGTGGCAACTGTGCATCGGAAAGCACCGGATGGTCGCCGCCGTTGACTGCAACCAATGGTTTTTGCAATTCATGGATTACTTGTTCGGTCACCGAGCCCAGCAATAGTGCGGAAAGTCCGCTTCTTCCATGTGTTCCCATCGCGACCAAGTCGATTTCCTCGACTTCCGCGGCCTCAAGAATAGCTTGCGAAACCAAGTCGTGTGTCATAGTTTCAAATTCAAATTCGAGGTCTTGCTTGATTGCAGGATGTATTGTTTTTTTTATGGTATCTGCAGCATCAAAAACGAATTGTTTGAGTAATCC
>CAZPUW010000092.1:0-8920 GCA_964589795.1 uncultured bacterium | reverse complement strand
CCACGCATATACTGTTTTCGCGTCGATGGTTCGCCCCAATGCTTCTTCCATTGTCGTCGCGACGCTCGATTCATCCGGTTCGTTCGGGTTGCTTTCAAAAAAAATATTGCGCGCTTGTATTCTCGGTTCTTTCAGACGTAGCGAACCATGTTGCAAAGCTGCATTCGAGTACCGTCGTTGTGCGCTGCCAAGTAGTTTTCTACCATTCACTGCTACTTCATATCGGTTGCCACTGGCAAAACATCCGTCGAACTGAGCACCCGGACGGCTTAGCGGTTCAGCTACAAATTCAACTGGTACGCCTATACTGTGCAGTGCATCTGCCCACCACTCACCAACCCAATGGTATAAGTCCCAAAGCGACGGTTCGCTTTTCCCGTTCAATGGTACAATCACGCTATAGGTAACAACAGCATCATGTACCACTGTTCTTCCACCGGTAGGACGCCGGCAAATTCCCAAACCTAATGCATTCAATTTTTCGAAATCGATTCGCTCGCTCTTTTGGTGAAATCCCAAAGAAACAGTTTGAGGTAACCAGTCATACAACCGGATGATAGCTTCATTACGGTTCAGGGTGAGCCAATCGTCGATTGCCATGTGCAAAGAACCAGAGCGTGGAATATCTTCGATCCATCGGAATCGAATATCATTGGAAGGTGACCAACCCATCGTTATGCTGCGTCTTCCGAACGATCCGAGATGGAACGCCTGCCACCGCCGATTACACCACGTTGTGTACCCTCAAAAAAGTCGATGACAAGTTTAGTTTCGGGAATGAGATGAATTTCTTTTTTCGCTCGTTCTAATCCTTGAGTAATGTTGAGACCAGAACGATAAATAATCTTGTAAAGCTCATGAAGAGCTTTTAGCGTCTCGCTGGAAAATCCTTTACGGCGAAGCCCAACGACATTCAAATTAG
Organism: uncultured bacterium; assembly: GCA_964589795.1. GTDB lineage: Bacteria > Electryoneota > JAOADG01 > JAOADG01 > JAOADG01. Next base: position 7,998 of record CAZPUW010000092.1, on the reverse strand, counting down.
AAAATCGTAATGGCTCGCCGACCGCAAGCGCGTAAGGTGGAACGTCTTTAGGAACCCGGTAACCACCGCCGATGAAACTGTATGCCCCGATACGAACGAACTGGTGAATCGGAACGATGCCGCCGATATTCACAAAGTCGCCGATTGTTGTGTGTCCCGCCATATTCACTGCATTCGCAAGAATGACGTTGTTCCCTACGATGCAATCATGCGCGACATGAACGTACGACATGAGCATACAACCATTGCCGATAACCGATTCACCGTGAGCCGAAGTTCCGCGGTTAATCGTGACGAATTCGCGAATCATGCAGTCATTACCGACTTTCGCCCACGTTTTTTCATCTTTGAATTTTAAATCCTGTGGATCGTTCCCAATAACTGTACCATGGCCAATCGTACATCGTTCACCGATGCGGGCGTACTGCGTGATGTAATTGTGCGAAGCAAGCTTGGTATCAGCGCCGATGACGGCTCCTGCTTCAACGACCGTAAATGGCCCTATTTTGACTCCATCGTGGATTTCAGCTTTGGAATCAACGACGGCAGAAGGATGAATTTCTATCATACTTGGTTCTCTCAATTTTCGATGATTAGGTCTTCTATTTGGTTTATTACCGGAGATAATCCGGTATAGGTTAAACTTTTTACTTTGCCGACGGCGTTCTGTCCACTACCATCGCTTGCATTTCCGCTTCCGCGACTTGTGTGTCGCCAACGTAAACAGTCCCTTTCATTTTGCAGAAATTTCGCCGGTACTGCAACATTTCTACCCGAATTATCAATTGATCTCCCGGCGTCACGGTTCGACGGAATTTTACATTGTCCAAGCCGGTGAAAAACACCAATTTCTCGCTTGGATTCGATGATGAATTTAGTAACAAAATTCCGCCGACTTGTCCCATCGTTTCTACGATAAGAACTCCCGGCATAACCGGTCGACCCGGGAAATGCCCTTGAAAAAACGGTTCGTTCGTGGTGACGTTTTTTACACCGGTGACGTATTCACCTGGCACTAATTCGAGTATCCTATCGACAAAAAGAAACGGATAACGGTGTGGAAGAATTCTTTGAATTGCTTCAATATCGAATACGTAGTCGCGCGTGGACTGAATTTGGTACTTCCTTACCATCTGTTCCGTTTGGTACATTTTGCGCAACATTCTTGCCAGTTCGACGTGAGCCGCATGTCCCGCCCGTGCCGCCAATACGTGACCCTTTATCGGTAGCCCCAGCAACGCAAGGTCACCGATTAAATCGACGACTTTATGGCGAACCGGTTCGTTGTAATATCGTAACTCAAGGTTACCCAATATCCCACTGTCGCTTACCATCTTTTCGTCTGGTACTTCGAACATCTTTTGTAACCGGTCGCGGTCGGCACCTTTAATTTCGTGGTCAAGAAATACGATTGCATTTTCGTATATCCCGCCCTGTATCAAATTATTCGCTTTGAGCTGTTCGACTTCGCTTAGTAAACAGAATGTCCTCGCACCGGCGAAATCTTCGATATACTCCTTTTCCATATCATAGAGCGAAGTATATTGCGTTCCGATACGCGGATGTTTGTACTCGATCATGTAAGTGACACGAAATTCATCACTCGGCACCAACACGATATCTGTTCTGGTTTCGTCGTTATGATAGATTACCGGACGATCTACGGTGAAGTATTTGCGCGGTGCGTCCTGTTCAATAAGTACTGCTTGCTTGAGTGCAACTACAAACGGAAGTGCTGAGCCATCCACCCGCGGTGGTTCGTTCGCATCCAATTCAATTAACAGGTTGTCGATTTGAAGGCCCGCCACTGCCGAAAGTACATGCTCGACGGTGTTTACTTTCGCATCTCCATTTGCAAGTGTAGTTCCGCGTTGGATGTCCGTAACGAAGTCGATAAGTGCCGGTATCGATTTGCTGTCGGGTAAATCGACTCGTTTGAAAACAATCCCGTGGTCGATGGGTGCCGGCTTGAATCGGATGGTCGCAACACATCCGGTATGAAGTCCGATTCCCGAAATCTCTTTTTCGAACTGAATTGTCCGTTGTTTAGTGTTCATCAGCTTGACTCGATTTGCTGTGTTCGATTTTTTTCACCCGCTCGAATAGTTCGGGAAGCTGTTTCAGTAATACACTGATTTTCAGCATCAAACGATGCGAAATTGCGGGTGTCCCCCATAGAATATCACCGGTGTTGTGGACGCTCCCCACCACACCGGCTTGTGCTGCAATAGTAACTTTATCCGCGGTTTCAATGTGGCCGTTAAATCCGACTTGACCGCCGATACGGTTATGTTTTCCGATTTTCGTTGAACCGGAAATCCCCGTTTGTGCTGCGATTACGGTGTGTGCGCCAACTCGAACGTTATGCGCCACATGAACCATGTTATCCAACTTGGTTCCTTTTTCGATTATCGTCGCACCACTCAATGCACGGTCGATGCAAGCGTTCGCACCTACTGAGACGTCGTCTTCCAACACAACCGTTCCCAATTGTGGAACGGCACTGTACACACCATGTTCGTCCGGTAGGAACGAAAATCCTTCTGAACCAACGACAGCGCCATCTTTGACGGTCACGCGATTCTGTATAACCACCCGGTCACGTATAGATACCTGCGGAAAAATTCGGCAATATTCGCCAATAGTGACTTCCCTGCCTACCCAAACCGAGCCGTAAAGTATCGATCCATCGCCGATTATCGAGCCGTCGCCGATAACGCAGAGCGGCCCGATTGCAACATCCTTACCAAGTTGTACATTTTCTCCGACTACCGCTGAAGTGTGAATTCCTTTCGGTTCGGGTAGTGCCGGATGTAGCCGTGGTAAGAGTTGTTGGAAAACCGCATATGGATTTTCTACTCGAATCATCGCCATTGGGAGTGCTGGTTCGTCCGGTTTTACCAAAACAGCAGTCGCCGTACATTTTACCGCGGCGGGGCGATACCGTTGTTCCTGAAGAAACGATAAATCACCCCCCCCAGCGTCGTCAAGGCGTGCCAACCGGTAAATCGGGAAGTCATCTCCCTCAAGGACACCACCGAATTCCTTAGCGATTTCCGAAAGCATGAGTTGCATCGTTCGTCCTGTCCGATTGAGTTGTTACCGGAACCAAGAAAAGTTGTTACACCGGTTTATCAAAACCGAGAGGGGCAACTACTCATTGCCCCTGTCTCTTCTGAATGTGGATTATTTCTTCTGTAATTCTTCCAACACTCGTTGCGTTAGGTCGTCGCTTGGTTTCGCGTAAACGACCCCGCCCGGGACTACATCGAAGATATAGTCGTAACCATCCGATTCACCAACCTTTTTGATAATTGTATTCACTTTGTCAAGAATCGGACGGGTAAGTTCCGCATTACGCTGATACAACTTCCCTTCCGGGCCCCAGGTATCCTTACGGAACTTCTCATAATCGTCCATCTTCGATTGAATTTCCGCATACTTCTCTTTTTGCTTGTCTTCAGTCATCATCGCCGATTGTTTTTCAAACGTATCCCGTAATTTCGCGATGTCAGATTCCATATCGTCAAGCTTCTTTTTATAATCGGCTTCTTCTTTCTCAAGTTTCTTCTGCGCATCCTGTGATTCCTGCAGTTCAGACATAATTTGCTGGCTGTTGATGTAGCCGATTTTCATGTCTTTCGCATGGACGACCTTCACACCGATTGCCGATACAAATACAATCGCGATAATTGTTGCGATAATCCGCTTCATCCTCGATTTCTCCATTTCAAATTGTCTGTGTCAACCTTGTTGGGTGTCCGTAGCCAACAGGAAAATTTATTATTTGTACCCATGAACGTAAACTTGATTCAAGTTCTTCGTTAAAATCCCCGGCCAAACTGAAAATGCGGCATCCATTCACCTTTGCGGTTGCCTACATTATCCGCATTGTCGAAACCATAACCGTAATCGAGACCGATGAGTCCAATCATCGGCATAAAGATTCGTACACCGAATCCGGCTGACCGTTTAAGATTTCCCGGATCCATATCAATTGGCTCTAACCACACATTTCCGGCTTCCGCAAACATCAAACCATAAATTGTTGGGTTCGGTACAATCGGAATTCGCATTTCCAAACCTTGTTTGAAATATGATTTGCCACCAATTGCATAAATACCATTCTTCGTCTGCGGTCCAATTGAGCGATCGTTATAACCGCGCAGTGGAACGCCCAGACTGAGACCAGAACCACCCATAAAGAAGTAATTAATGTAAGGAATATCCGACGGGTTTCCCGTAAAGCTATTCATAATTCCCGCTTCGGTCGTTGAATACATAACCAACTTCAGGAACATCGGGAAATACCATTCGCTGCTTAATGTCGTTTTGTAATACCTGTCGGTGCCACCCAATGGGCCGCCGGCGAGCGATAACGACCATGTTTGAACCGAACCTAAGGTCGGGAATTCAGGATTGTCGCGGCTGTCTCGCGACACAATCTGCGTCAGCACACTACTGGTGCGCCACTGATTCTCGATAATACCTTGTGGATTCGACGCAATGAAATCGGAAGTGAAGTTAAAATATTTTGTATGGTCAAGACTATACGAATAATTCAACTTGAAATAATCGTCCGGCCATGTTAAACGTTTTCCGAACCGAACCGAACCCCCATCGTCAATTTCGTCGTATCCATAGGTCGTACCACCGCGCCGGACTGCCGATAGTGTACCGCCCACAGACGTTTGCGGGTATAATAAATACGGTTCGTCAAAACTGATTGAGAAGTTCCGGTAATACGAACCAAAGCTCCAATCAAAGACGAATCGTTGTGCGTTACCGAAAACATTCGGCATCGTAAAGCCAACCGCACCTATCAACCCATCAGTTTGGCTGTAGCCAACCTGAACATTTGCTTGATCCGTCTGCTTCTCTTTTACTTCGAACCTGACGTCGACTTCCTTGTCCCCTGCAGGATTGACTTGCGGTTCAACTGTTTCAAAGAAATTTAAGATCGTTAATTCGCGCACTGAACGCTGCAATTTCGAACGGTCGAACGTTTCTCCGGGCATTTGAACGATTTCACGCCGAATAACGAAATCCTTCGTTTTTGTATTCCCGGTGACGTCGACTTTTCGAACTTTGAATTCCTGATTCTCAGTAATATCGAAATGGATATTCAATGTATCGGTCTTTGTCGAACCTGTCACCGGACGTAACGTGGGATTTATTGAAGCAGCCAAGTATCCACGGTCAAGGTACGCACCACGGATCGCTTCCGTTACTTCCATATCCATTTTATCTTGGCTGTATTTTTCGCCTTTACGCAGATTTATTTTCTCTAATAAATCGTGATCGGTAAATAGTGCGTTCCCCTCAAACGTAACATCACCAAAGAAGTACAACGGGCCCGGTGAAACGGTGAGCGTCAACGACAAGTATTTACCGTTTTCAGAATAGGAAACCGTATCGTGAACGATTTGTGCGTCGCGATAACCGTGGTTGCGAAAATAATCCGTAACCAGTTTCTTGTCGTTTTCGTAATTATCACGTTCGAATTTTCCACTGCGGAAAATAAATATTCGTTGTTTCGTCTCTTTCATTTGTCCGCGTAATTTGCGCTGGGAAAACGGCAATTTGCCGCTATCAGCCGAAACAAATCTAATTTCGTCGATGCGAACTTTATCACCTTCGACTATTTGGGTGACCACTCTACGGGTCGAAGGCAACGAGCCATCGTTAATCGCAGTATTGATTTGTACGCGAAGATACCCTTCCGCAGCATACATTTCACGGATCGTTTTTTCCGCTTGGAACAGGTCTTCATCACGCAAGGTTTGGCCGCGGTTCAATTTCACTTTATCTCGGATGTCGTCGGCTTTAATCTTTTTAGTACCGATTAACTTCCATTCTTCAAGACGAGGGTATTCCTTTACCCGGATTACCAGATACCACCCCTGTGAAGATTCTCGATCCTTAACGATTTCGATTTCCGAGAAAAGTTTCAGTTTCCAGAGCTGTTTAATCGCCTCCTGTACGTCGTCACCGGTGATATTCATACCCGGTAACAACCCGCTCTGTTTGATGATCATATTGCTGTCGACCGTCAACATGCCGCCAAGTGCTTCAATTCGTAAATCAAGCACTTTAACTTTCGGTGTTTCTGTGTTGCCTTCGCTGTCGGTGCCTGCCGCGAATAACGGCAACCCGAAACCGGTTAACAGAAAAACGATTAGTAGAATTTGTACAGGTTTAGTCATTACACCGTCAATGTTTCAATTGTTCCGATACTTTACCGAACCTGCGTTCGCGGGTTTGGTACCATTCGATAGCTGATGACAGTTCTTTTTTCCGGAAATCCGGCCAATGAACGTCCGTAACGTAAATTTCGGCGTATGCAATTTGCCAAAGCAGAAAATTCGAAACCCGCATTTCACCGGATGTGCGGATTAAAAGATCGGGATCAGGTAAACCGGCAGTCATCAAACTGTTAGCAAAATCCGCTTCAGTAACTGAGGTTATCCCACTTTTAAGTAAATCATTCACAGCAGTGACAATTTCTGCTCGTCCGCTGTAATTGATTGCCAAATTCAAAGTGATTCCGGTATTGTGTGCGGTTTGTTCCATCGCTCGCAACATTTCCGCCTGTGCACTGCTTGGCAATGCCGATAAATCCCCAATTGTACGCACACGTACGTTATTTCGCTTCAAATCCTCGATTTCCCGGTTCATCGCGGTAACGAGTAACTTCCAAATTGCAGACACTTCTTCGAGTGGACGCTTCCAGTTTTCAGTCGAGAACGTATAAAAAGTCATTACTTCAAGGCCAAGATCATTCCCGGCTTCAATCATCGACCGTACCGAAGCGACACCTTCTCGATGACCCGCAATACGTGGTAAACCGCGTTGCTTCGCCCACCTTCCATTTCCGTCCATAATTATAGCGACGTGACGGGGAAGTGGACCTTTTTGCAACGCGGCTACACTCGATTGCCACTCCGATTTTGTCGGTTGTTTATTTGCCACTTGCGCCGGTTTTCTTTATCTCATCCTGAATCTCGGTTAGTCTCAAGCTCAAAGCTTTCTTCTCCGCTTCGTGTCCCTTCGATTCGCCAAGTGCGTTGATTTGATTGCCAATCGCCGCACTAATCATCAATAGTGCTTCGGTCTTTTTAGGGTTCGATTTTAAGTACTCACGCAGTATTCTCTCGGCATCGACAAATTTTTCTTCTTGAAACATAGTCATTCCAAGTAGATATCTTGCATCGTTGTCAGTCGAATCTATTGCAAGTACCCGGTTGAATAATTCTTCGGCTTTTGAATATTTTGCGGCAGCACCCTTTGTCGTGTCTTTCAATGCATCGTTGAAATACATCTGGCCAAGGTTGTATACGAGTACCGAATTATTCGGGTCTTCTTTTAACGCCAAGGCGTAGGCCTCCATCGCTTCCGGATTTCTTCCTAATTGAGTAAGAGCAATTGCTTTATTCGCAATCGACATCGTTCGCTTAATTTTGAAGTCTTCCTGACGCTTTTTGTAGATTCTGGCTTGTATCGAATCCTTTGGATTGTAGCGTGCGTCCGGTTTTGGTTCCGGTAATAAAATAACTTGGTTGTAGTAGTTAACGGCATCGTTCCAAAGTGTATCAGTATAGTAATAATTTGCCAGATTGAACCGTGTTATGTAATCGGGCGTATCTTTAATTTCATTCGAAATCGCACGTTTCATCCAATTAACTGCACTCACTTGATGGTTCGATTGCTGGAGTTCTGCCTGACCGATTAAACTTGCCGACATTGGGTGTTTGACGCTGTCCAACTCCCATGCCAACCGGAATGAAAGCACAGCATTTGACCATTTTTTGGCCGCATTTTGCTGATTCGTATCGTTGAACCAAACAACTCCCGAATTAAAGTAGTCTACCCAGAGGTTTTCTTTTAATGTATCGAGTGTACCAGAAAATTCAGTACCGTTTTGCAATGAGCTATTCACTTCATTGTTAAACTGCCTAATCTTTTCTTCTCGTTTTTCGAAATAACTTTCTTTATCTT